>JAAEPL010000041.1 GCA_024232675.1 Planctomycetaceae bacterium | reverse complement strand
ATTTGAGCCAACGTTTGGTTGGTAAAGGAATTACTCATCACGAAGGATGGGTGACCGGTTGCACAGCCAAGGTTCACTAGGCGACCTTCGGCGAGCAAGATTACAGAGCGGCCATCCTTGAAAGTGTATCGGTCCACTTGTGGCTTGATTTCCTCTTTCTCAATCTCACCACTGGCAACTCGGCTTTCCAACCAATCCACGTCGATTTCGTTCTGGAAGTGGCCAATATTGCAAATGATGGCGTCGTTAGGCATCTTTTCCATGTGAGCACCGGTGATAACGTCACAGTTACCAGTTGCGGTCACGAAAATATTACCTACGGCTGCGGCTTCTTCCATGGTGGTTACTTCGAAACCTTCCATCGCAGCCTGCAGGGCGTTGATCGGATCGATCTCGGTGACGATGACTCGGCCACCGTAGCGTTGCATTGAAATTGCACTGCCTTTACCAACATCTCCGTACCCACAAACGACAACGACTTTACCAGCGATCATCACGTCGGTTGCTCGCTTGATCCCATCGGCCAGCGACTCGCGGCAACCATAGAGGTTATCAAACTTGCTCTTCGTGACGGAATCGTTCACGTTGATGGCTGGCAACTTCAATTCGCCCCGCTCGTGCATTTGGTACAGACGATGCACGCCGGTCGTGGTCTCTTCGGACAGACCGCGAATACCGTCTAGCAGCTCTGGGAATCGTTCGTGAACCATGGCGGTCAAATCGCCACCATCATCAAGAATCAGGTTTAAGGGCTCACCGTCGGGGAAGATGATCGTTTGTTCGATACACCAATCAAACTCCTCGTCGTTCATACCTTTCCAAGCGTAGACGGGGATTCCTGCGGCTGCCATTGCGGCAGCAGCGTGATCCTGCGTGGAAAAGACGTTACAGCTGCTCCAGGTCACATCGGCGCCCAACTCAACAAGGGTCTCAATGAGCACAGCGGTTTGGATCGTCATGTGAAGGCAGCCGGCGATGCGAGCACCCTTGAGTGGCTTGTCCTTGCCGTACTTTTCGCGGAGAGCCATCAAACCAGGCATCTCGTTTTCTGCGAGTTTGATTTCTCGGCGACCCCAGTCGGCTAAGCCGATATCCTTGACTTTGTAAGGCATTTTTTCAGTTTTCATCTCAGACACGGTATTCTCCTGAATCGGCTATTTATACATTCGCCACAATTTAGGGCGGGCGTAAGAATCTAAAATCGCCACCACAACCAAAACATGATGGTAGGGGCTACAAATTTCTCTCGAAGGATTATCACTCCCTTCGCGTGCAATGTGAACCGCAAACGCCCCGGACCGGTTCAGTTTTTTGTAAAGAAATGGGCTCTTTTTTTGGTTTATTAACGGGTGTTTTTTGCACGAAAACCTCCGGAACTATCGGTGCGTTAAATCTGCAGCAAAGTAACGGCAATAGCGGCGACCTTGCTGGGCATCGCTGGGCTTAAAAACTCCGCTTGCAGGCGGGATTTGGGATCGCCTCAAAAATTGTTCTTTATCAACAAATCACTAGCCAACAGACAATTCGTCCTTTCAGCTGCTAAGACCTGTGTACGCTCGCAAATCCTGAACGGATTTGCTTGAATAGAGTGATTCCCTGCTCCCTGAAATTCAAGCGATCCCGTGCACCCAACGTTCCCCAACTTCCCTTTGCCCTTGCTGATTACCGGATTAGCGGGAGTCGCAGGCTATAACGCTTTTGCGCATTTCCGTCGCCTCCTAGGTGATCGGGTCATCGCTATCCGACCAGTAAACAACTGGCCGCTAAAAGGACCCGGCATTGAAGCTTGCGATTTAGAAGACACTGAGGGCATGCGGAGACTGTTCGAGAAATACGAATTTCGTAGTGTGCTTAGTTGTGGAGGGAGCTGCGCGCTAAAGAGTTGCGAACTCGACCCTGCTATGGCGCACCGTGTGAATGTTCAGGGGCTACACTCCCTGCTCGCAGCCATCGAGGACCGCCCTACTCGACTTGTTCATCTATCGGTGGATTTAGTCTACTCCGGAGAAGCCGCCGGCGATCACCTCGAATCTGACGTGGCAGATCCGGTTACCGTTTACGGACAAACGATGGTAAAAGGCGAAAATCTGCTGTTAAGGGAGAGGTCTGCCGCCTGCATTTTGAGAATTTCCTTACCTATGGGCGTCAGCTTTAACGGGCATGCGGGGGCTGTTGACTGGATTCAATCTAGATTTCAGAAAGATAAACCTGCCACGCTTTACTTTGACGAGATTCGGACCCCAACTTACGTCGAGTGCTTAAATCAGGTCATCGCTACCGTCTTAAACAATCGTCTCGCCGGGATCTACCATTGCGGCGGGCCGCGTAAAATGAGCCTCTACGAAATTGCCCAGGTGGTCAATCGAATTGGCGGATACCGTCCGGAACTTTTACAGGGATGCCCTAGGATTGAAGCTGGCCCCATGCCGCCGAGGGCTGGAAATGTCACGATGAATTCCGCCAAATTACTCCGGGCCATTCCTGAGCTGACGATCGACCCCTGGCCGCTCTGCCCCGCACATGTCCCGACTCACCGCAAATGGCATTTTGAAAGGCCCGCGAACGAAGCGGGCTCACTAAAAAAAATCCAAGAAACGCTGTATGCCAAGCCGCAAAGTCGAAACCTGTAAAAAACAGTGATTCTCGTAAACCGTCGGCAGATTTGTATGTCTTTATTGATTTGATAGAATAAAATCGGTGATCTGGTAGGGCAGCGTTGTGGATTTATTCTCGCCGACGGACTGTGGCACAAACACACTATGAATGACCGATTTTCGTGGACAGCAAGTTTTGGGCGTTGGAAAGACGTCGCGCTCCAAGTCCACCTCATCTTCTTCCTCTTTGCTGCCGCCGTTTTCTTTGTCGAATGGCATCATCTCGAAGGCCACGGAACCCCCGTTGGCACGGGATTGGTCACGATTTTGGTGGTTTTAATAAGCGCCATCGCACACGAACTCTCACACGGGTTTGCCGCATCCACACTAGGCGGAAACTTACGCAATCTTGTGGTTACCCCATGGGGTGGGCCCTCCGACCTACAGATGCCTGCTGACCCTAGGGAGGCGTTCATTGTTAGCGCCGCCGGTCCATTTTTTAACGCAATGGTCTTCGCCATCGGCGCTTTTCTACTGATCAGTACAGATAAATCATCCCTGACTAGGCTAATCGACCCCGCAAATCCATTCGCGTTCCGCTACGGCGATCAAATGGAAATTTCCCTAATTCAAATTGCGACCTGGGTTAATTTTCAAATGTTAGCCGTCAACATGATCCCGGCATTCCCTTTCGATGGCAGCCGCTTGCTGAGATCAGCATTGCTGATCATTAGCCCACGAAAATCTACCCTGCAGGTAGAAAACCGGGTGTTGGTTGTGGGGATCATGACAGGCCTCGGCATGTTTGTACTCGCCTACCTGGTCCGAGATTACAACTACGGCGACTTTCAACCGACTTGGTTTTATCTTGTCGTAGCAGGCATCTTGTTGATCTTTGGTTCACGGTACGGCTATTTCCTCCGTGTAATGGAAGCACATCAGGAATTACAACTGCTGGACCAATACATGAATTATGAAATTTGTGATGAGGCTGAGAATAACGAAACGTGGATGACGGAGTTTGAAGAAGATACGATCGCCGAGTGGATCCACGATCAAGAAAATCGCAAAGAAATTGCGGAGCAATCCGTCGCTATCGATGAAGAGACGCGGGTCGACGCCATTTTGAAAAAGTTGCATGAATCCGGCCGCGATGCACTTTCGGAAGAAGAAAAGGCGTTTCTCAACCGAGTTAGCCAACAATACCGCAAAAGACGAGAACTGCGCTCCTAGTCTGCCTGCACTTCTTACTCACCAGCAGCTAATTTTGCCGAACTCTTGAAACTCATCATTTGGCAAAAAACCCGCAATTCTCGGGCTTTCCGAGATCGCAGTTTTTCTAGTGCCAAAAACGTCTGTATTTATGTTGAAGAAATGGCTCGCGGCTTGCCGAACCACAAGATTGTAGTCCTGTCACCTGTAGGGGTTGTGATAATTCCTTAGCTGGTCGCAGCCTACTCTGAAGCATCACTTAGCATCGATTTTGAGCAGCCAACTAACTGCCCAAACTTACCTAATCCACTTGACCCTTAAAGTCGCTTGGGATATCGTTCCGTTGCTAATAAAAATATATGGCGTCGTGGCCAAGTGGCTAAGGCAGCGGATTGCAAATCCGCCATCGCCGGTTCGAATCCGGCCGACGCCTCTCCAAGCAAGCAGCCCACCGAAACTCGGTGGGCTGTTTTCGTAGAAGCCGCGAGTTTTTCCTTCTTAAAAACCGCACACCGCAAACGGCATCGACTGTTCGAGTAAATCTAGTTTGCTTTGCGATAGAGCTCGTATTTGGTGCGTAGCGAGGGCATGACACGTAGAGCGTTGCGAAAATAGATTTTTTCTAAAACAGGATCCGGCAAGTCTATTCCGTAGATTTGCCAAAGCCCTTGGGGGGGCGGATCTTTTTCTGAATAAGGAAAATACTCATCCCGAGTTTCCAAAAACCGCCAGTAGTAAGACAGTCGCTGTTCGGGCCACGGTCCATCGGTTCCAAAAAGAATACGGTCCTGGTACTTCAGAAAGAATTCCCGTGTCGTGTAAGGTTGCCGTCCCAATTCGCCAATCCGTGAGGAAGGTTCCACGACCAAATTAGGATAGCGATCTAACCACTTGGATACCCTCTTAAGATCTTCTGGATTGTTCGCAAGGTGCGCCCCAATGAACTGGGTCTTGGGGTGCTTTTCGATGACTCGATTCCGCGCGGCAAAAAGCTCATTTCGAGTCGGATACTCCTCCCCGTAGAAACTCCAATCGGGATGTCGAGCTAATTCCTCGTAACGCTCGTTAAATTGATCGATCGGTTCAAAAAAAGCCGCTGGGTCAGCAGTGTGAATAATGACAGGCAATTGCAAGGTCGCACAGGCTTCCCAAATGGGATCCCAACGGGGATCATCGATTTCGATGAATGAACCGTCAGGGTTTTTGTAGCCCAATCCAAATTGCTTAAAAAATTTGACGCCACAAACACCCTGGGATTTCGCGTCCGCTAATAAACGAGCCGTACGGCGGGCGAAATCCTCGCGGTGACAATCCCAGCTGGCGGGATCTTTGGCAGCTCCGTCGCCTTGGAAATTCAGGTGCACAAAAACAGCGAATCGATTCTCAAACGGCTCCAAGTACTTTTGATGGTCCGACAGATTCACCCCCAACTGAGCATCCAAACTTATACACAGGGCGATGTTTTGTGCATCCATCACCTCAACAAAGTCGACTAAGCCCTGATCGGAACCTCGAAGCCGCCTGCCGAAATGGCCATGCACATCGATCGCCGGATACTTGGCGCCCGCTAAATCGGTAACACGGATATTTTTCAACATCGTGCGAGGCCGAAAGTCAGTCAGCGGTAGTGCCCCTGATTTCCCATCGGGTTTCCATTTTTGCTCACTCGGTTCTTGAGCTTGCAGCGGCCCAACGATGAAACCACCGCTCACTCCCATGGCCAACACGATGAGAATCCAAAGACGCATAGTTTGCCCTTTTGCTAAAGTAATCCGACGTCACTGTAACAGTTGAAACATCCCAGTCCAACCAAACACAGCAGATTGAAATTTTACCGTGCTCCCCTTAAAAAAAGCCAACGCGCCACACCGGTTTGCGTACCGCACATTACGAAACTAAATCTTGCTGTGGTGATCAACAAAATTTACAGCAGCGCTGATTCTCTGGACGTTTCCTTGACCTCTCTGTGAATTCTCACCAAAAACCAATTAAAACGGTCAGCAAGCGTGCTCCGCAAATCCGCCTAAGTGTGTTATTTAATTTCACCAGTCGTTACACTGTTAGAGGCAAATCCTCAGGACTCGTGCTAACGGAATCTGGCCCGAGTGCTAATCCGTCGAAGTTGATCCCACAAAAACGGCGTTTGAAAAAACACCCCGGGATTAGTGGAGGCCGCATTACCTTTCCCCAATCTCAACTCGCAGAACAGCCCACATGATTGTTAGTCGTATTTTGATCAGCTGCTTTTGTTGCAACATCGTTTTGGCATCCTGCCTGATGGCCCAAGAGTCCTCCCCTCCGGCTGATTTGTCTCATCCGTTTTTACAAGTTGACCTGTCTCCAAAGGCATCACCGGTAGGAATTCCTAAGGTAGAGACCCTTTCGCCAAAACAATTACAGATTGTGAATCTGGGTCGAAAGTTATTTTTTGATCCTGCCCTATCGGTAGACGGTTCCACGTCATGTGCAACCTGCCATCGCCCCGAACATGGATTCAGCTCCCCCCTGAAACTGCCTACCGGGGTGGCCGATCGAGAGGCGAAACGCCATGCACCCGCCATCCTCAATCGTCACTTAGGGTCAATCCAATTTTGGGATGGAAGAATGGAGACGTTGGAAGAGCAAGCACTGCAGCCAATTGAGACAGAAAACGAACTTGCCAACTCGATCGAAGCTGTACTGAAGATGCTGGCGGAATCGGACGAATACAAAAAAGCATTCGACGCCGCCTTCGATGACGGAGTTACCAAGCAAAACCTAGCGAAAGCCATCGCTAATTTTGAGCGTGCTTTGATCACCGCGGAAAGCCCCATCGATCGATTTGTCACAGCACGCGAGTCCGTGTTGACGAAATCACAACGACAGGGGCTTTGGCTCTACGAAAGCAAAGGTGGTTGTTGGCAATGTCATACAGGCCAGAATTACGCGGACGAAAAATTCCACAACACGGGCGTCTCTTGGGGCGTCGGCGACCTTGGGCGATCGGAACATACCGGTGACGAATCGCACACGGGCCAATTCAAAACTCCCACTTTGAGAAACGCCGCCTTGACCGGGCCTTACATGCACGACGGCAGCATCAAAACCCTGCGTGAAGTCGTCGAATTCTACAACCAAGGAGGGACCGAGAATCCATACCTCGATGCAAAAATAAAGCCTCTTAATTTGACCGAGCAGGAAATTGACGACCTCGTGGAGTTTCTCAAAGCACTCGAAGGTCGCTACATCTGGGAAAATCCCAAACAAGCCGAGGTTGTCGGTGATCTTGAGGGCTCCGGAGAGGAATAAAAAAACCCGCGGCCAAAGCCACGGGTTTCTGAAAATCATGGGTGTCTCATGCCGCTTGGTAGTGATCGACGGCGAACTGAGAAACTCTTAGCCAGCGTTGATGTCGCCTTCGATCTTATCGTGCGGGAAATCTTCGCCGTTTTCTTTCATCAGTTCGGCAATTGCTTTATCAAGCTTTGCTCCTCTTCCGGGATTGATAGACCGCACAACCCCTTTTGCATCGACCAAGATAATCGTGGGCCAGCCTCGCACTTTGTAGGCCGCCGAGATAGGGCCACGGGGTCCGGTAGGACCGTTCCAAAAGCTACGCCAGTTGACAACGCCATCTTTGGCCAACCCCTGCGGAATGGCCGGATCACCATCACTGTTAACGCCAATCAATGCGAATTTCTTACCTGCTAAATTTTTCACGAGCGACCGCTCGTGTGGAAACATTGCCTTGCAAGGCGGTCACCAGTTACCCCAAAAATCAATCATCACGACTTTGCCGCGATAATCGCTAATTTTGAATCTCGTGCCGTCGGTATCCACACCTTCGATATCAGGAATAACCTCTCCCTCTTTCAAAGGACTATCGGCTACGACTGGCGGTGCGGCATCAAAGGCCGCAAGGGTCGCGGCGGCTCCGCCCGCCCCCGGGGCAACATCCGCAGTAACACCCGGGTTACCACCGCGGTTAGCATCCGCCGTTTTGGCAGGGCCATCTTTGCCGCCACCATCTTTGCCGCCACCATCCTTGGCACCGCTATCACAGCCGGCAAGCGCGATCAAGAAGATCCCGACTGCGGCTAACGCAACTTTTTTCATGCTCATCCTCCGTTAAACAAATCGTTTAATTAAATTTCCGTATTCGTTTTCCATGCTTCGAAAGCACAGTTTCTGCTTCCCTTTTTCTGGCAAGCCGTTGTCTTCCGCCGCCAATTTAATCACCTCGCATCCAGGTTATCGACCCGAAATATCAAAGCAGTAAATCATCTCTTGGTCTCGGAGGAACATCCGGCCGTTGGAAATCACCGGGTGAACCCAGACCTTACCCTTCTGTTTTCGATTTTCAGAAAGTGGTTTCAATTGAAAACGCCCAAACTCTTGCCATCCGTCAGGGGCGGCGTTGATCAGAACCACCTGTCCCGATTTTTCTTCTAGTAAATAGAATCTATTGTCGGCATATGATATTGCGCCCTTTTGCAGCGCTTCCTTTTCCTTCCAAACCACACCACCCGTCTTCGCGCTCTGACATAGCCAACCAACTTTGTCCGAGTAGCCGTAGTAGTGGCCGTCCAACAAAATGACACCACCATGGTGGTTCTTCATCTTTGAGCTGAACCAAACTTTTTTCACATTCTCGCCATCACTGACATCGACCAACATTGAACCGGCACCGTAACCGCTTGAAACATACACCTTATTGTCTTCAAAGATTGGTGTGGGGATTACGGCAATTCTACCGCTCCAATCTTGCTGCCAAATCACATCTCCATTGTCGGCATCAAAACCAACGAGTGCTTTTTCAAACAATTGGATGTACTGTTTTTGCTGATTGACATCAGCAACGATGATGGATGAATAATGGCAAGGATTCGTAAAATCCTTGGATTGCCAAATGGTGGCACCCGTCAGTTTATTTAAGGCAACCACCGCACCTTGCTTCCCGCCGGGCGTGCAAATGACTTGATCACCGTCAATTAGTGGCGACTCCGAAAAACCCCAGAACGGCCTTTCGCCTCCGAGCTGCTCCGTCAGGCTGACCGCCCACTTTTCAGAACCGTCTTCCGTACTGAGGCACTTCAATTGCCCGCTGGCCGAAAGTACGTAAACGCGGTCACCGTCAACGGTAGGGGTGTTTCGCGGGCCATCCCCCCAGTTATTTTCAAACAAATCATCGATGGTTTGTTTCCAGATCGTTGAACCATCTTGCACGTTAAGACATATTGCAAATTCGCTGTCACCTGTGGAACCGAGGGTGAAAAGTCGCTCCCCTACGGCAGCGAACCCTGCGTAGCCTAAACCA
The DNA here is from genome assembly GCA_024232675.1 of Planctomycetaceae bacterium. Classification (GTDB taxonomy): domain Bacteria; phylum Planctomycetota; class Planctomycetia; order Pirellulales; family Pirellulaceae; genus CAJQPP01. The sequence goes on along the minus strand of JAAEPL010000041.1, from coordinate 6,855 downwards.
CCGGTGTCGACGGTCCATAAATTTTTGGGGCCATTCTCGGGCCATGACTTCAACAAACCGGTCTCTTTGGATAGGTCATCGCGATTTGCCCCGCGCCAACCAGTCCAATCGTTCCCAACGCTCGTTTGAGCCATTAACACGGGTCGGTCCGAGCAAAACGTTGAGCATCCCAAAATCACCAAACAAAAAAACCAACAGCGATCGGCCAGCATCAAATTTCTCCTGCAACATCCATCAAATTAAGGGCCAGTTGGCCTATTCCCAAGTACCGGGTGGAGTCATATTGTAGCGATACTTGTCCATCGCGTCGCCCGATGGTCACACCTCAAAACAACAAAACTCTCGCCCCCGTAGACGTGCCCCATGCAAGCAATCATCGTCGAATCATGGGTTACTTTATGTGTCTTAGCACCTTGGCTACTGTTTGGGGCGTTTTTAGCCGGTCTGTTACATGTTGCCTTACCGCCCGATTGGCTGCGAAAAAACTTGCAAGGAAATGGCGGGGTCATCAAGGCCGTCGTTTTAGGGGTCCCTTTGCCACTTTGCTCCTGCGGTGTCATACCTGCCGGCATCGGTCTCAAGAAAAATGGGGCCAGCGACGGAGCGGCTTTAGGGTTTTTGATTAGCACCCCGCAAACGGGAGTCGACTCGGTACTTGTCAGCGCCTCAATATTTGGCTGGCCCTTTGCGATTTTCAAGATGCTTCTCGCCGCATTGACGGGTATCGTCGGAGGTTGCCTAGCTCACCAAACGGCTGGCCCCACCGAGTCAGAAAAAACAATGGAAGACTCGCTCGAGACGCAGCGACCTTGGATCATCCGCTGGTTGAATCACAGCATCGAACTCATCCAATCCATTTGGCGTTGGTTGGCCGCCGGCATTCTGGTTTCCGCCATCATCAGCGTTTGGATCGTACCCACGGGCACCTTTCAACAGATCGGGGACGCCGGATTACTGGTCAGCCTTTTATTGGTGCTCTTAGTTTCCCTGCCGCTTTACGTTTGCGCTACCGCCTCCGTACCAATTGCTGCCGCATTAGTCGCGGGTGGCATCCCCGTCGCTGCCGCGCTGGTTTTTTTGATCGCGGGTCCAGCTACCAACTTCGCTACCATTGGTGCGATTTACAGCCAATTTGGCATCCGCAACACGGTCACCTATTTGGCGACGATCGTTTTGGGCAGTATCTGCGGCGCCATCTTTTTCGACTGGGCGTTTGGTACCACCACCATTGAATCCGTTACCCACCTGCACGAACACTTGAATATCATATCGATGCTCTCTGGGATCCTCCTGCTGGGCTGTTTTCTGTGGTTCGGCCTTCGTGATGTTCAATTTTTTCTCCGCAAAAGGAACTCACAGACTCAGCCCCCCCATACCGCTGCCCCCCAACTGTTGATTCCGGTGCAAGGGATGAATTGCCAGTCATGCGTGCGAAAAATAGAGACTTCACTCCTGAAAAATCCGGGTGTTGAGCATGTCAAAGTCGATCTTGAGCAGGGTCGCGTGCAGGTTTTTGGCAACGTAGACCCAGCGACCGCCCGGGAGAGCATCCGCCAGGCAGGGTTTCAGGCCCAATCTGATCCTGTCGCGCCGTAGAATATCTGGTAAATTATCAGCCACGTTTCCGAAAATTCCGACGACACGCAAACCGCAACCCCGAAAACAAAAATGCCAACCGATCTGGAAATCGCTTCAAAGGCAACCATGCAGCCCGTTGCCCAAATTGCAGACCAACTGGGAATTGGCCCGGAAAACCTCGAACTCTACGGTCAATACAAGGCTAAATTACCCTTGTCACTTATCGACCAAAAGAAAGTCGATCAATGCAATTTGGTGCTCGTATCGGCCATCTCACCGACTCCTGCTGGAGAAGGAAAAACCACGACCTCAATCGGATTGACGCAGGGGCTCAATCGAATTGGCAAGCAGACCACCGTGGTATTACGAGAGCCATCGCTGGGACCCGTCTTTGGTATCAAAGGGGGTGCGACCGGCGGCGGACACTCACAAGTATTGCCGATGGAGGATATCAACCTTCATTTCACAGGTGATTTTTCCGCAGTCGAAAAAGCTCACAATCTGTTAGCCGCTCTGATCGACAACAATTTACAAAATCGCAAACGCTCGCTGGGCCTCGATCCTCGGGTCATCGAATGGAAGCGGGTCATGGATATGAATGATCGAGCGTTGCGGAACGTGACGCTTGGCAAAGGCGGTACTGCAGGTGGCATGCCGCGAGAATCCGGTTTTGACATCACTGCCGCGTCCGAAATCATGGCGATTCTCTGCCTATCCGATAACCTCGTCGATCTAAAACATCGCCTCGGAAACATTTTTGTCGGCTTTACCTTCCAAGATCGCAAACCCGTTTTCGCACGTGATCTCAACGCACAAGGTGCGATGGCTGCCTTGTTGAAAGATGCCATCAAACCCAACTTGGTGCAAACCATTGAAGGCAATCCGGCTATCATTCACGGTGGTCCGTTTGCAAACATTGCCCAAGGAACCAACACGGTCATTGCCACACGAATGGGCATGAGCCTATCTGATTATGTGGTTACGGAGGCCGGGTTTGGTGCTGACCTGGGAGCTGAGAAATTCCTCGATATCAAATGCGTGAGTGCGGGCCTAAAACCAAAAGCCGTTGTGTTGGTCGCCACCGTTCGCGCCCTGCGGTACCACGGCGGCGCTGACCTCAAGACGGTCAATGATCCCAACCCCACCGCTGTGGAAAAAGGGCTGGCCAATTTAGAAAAGCACGTTGAGAACATCGCAAAATTCGGACTGAAATGCGTGGTCGCGATCAATAAGTTCACCACGGATACCGCCGAGGAAATCGATCTGATCAAACAGCGATGCGAGGCCTTAGGTCAATCGGCTGTAGTCGCCGATGTTTGGGGACAAGGCGGTACAGGAGCCGAAGACCTAGCCCACGAAGTGGTGAAAATCGTTGACGGAGGCGAAAGCGAGTTCAAACCGCTTTACGATTGGGCGTGGCCGGTGCAAAAGAAAATCGAAACGATTGCAAAAGAGGTCTACGGTGCCGGTGACGTGGCCTATTCCTCGTCGGCTAAAGTTTCCTTACGCCGCATTAAGAAACTTGGTCTGGAAGATCTTCCGGTGTGCATGGCTAAGACGCAAAAATCACTCTCGGATAATCCAGATCTATTAGGGCGTCCCGAAGGATTCGAATTGACGGTTCGAGAAATTGAAATCGCCGCCGGCGCCGGCTTCCTCGTACCGATTACCGGTGACATGATGCGGATGCCTGGCCTACCCACCGTCCCCTCCGCGGAGCACATCGACATCGATGACGACGGTAACATATCCGGTTTGTTCTAGTTTTGCAGAACGGAAATCACATACAGCAGGCGACCGAATTCGGTCGCCTTTTTTTATTAACCTTGGCACAATCGCCTAGCAAATCCCCCTCGAATCCCAACAACCCGCAGACCGGGACGTCGTGGCATTGAATTCGAGATGCTTAAAGGGGTTCTAACGTCTGATGGGTTCCTGACAGGAATAGGGCTGGCGCAACGCTACTCCGTTTCATTCGCAAAACAAGCGCAAGACGGACGACTCTAATTTTGTCGGATGTTACAGCTTACCGGATTCGCTGGTTCGACCCACGCCTTCTCTACTTTCTGCCGAGGGACCAACAGCATGTATCGTTATTTGAGACCCTTGCTGATATGCATTCTGGTTACCCCCTTCTTTATCAACACGGCAGAGGCCCAGCGTCCCTTCGAAAGATTCCAAAGAGAGTCCGTTGGATGGCGACCCGATGGAAGAATTCTGCGTGAGATGTTCGGAGAGAAAGACGAGGATGAGGACACAGAGGCGAAGACACGCGAGCAGGAAGATAACCTTTGGTCGCGTTCCACGTTTGGCCCACGCATCGAGCAACCTTCACCCAACCGGTTCCGCAGACCAAATCCGACAGACGAGGATACGCCCTACAACCGCTCACTCTTTGCAAACTCGAGAAACACCAAAGATTACCGGGAAGACTCGACGAAACCTGCGAAATACTCTGCATTTGAAAGTCGCAAAAAGCCACACCCCGGCAAATTGGAAGTGGCACTAACGCGTTCCGAAGATCCCGATGGCCTAATCGTTGAACGCATCAGTAAAAGCGGTGCCGCCTACTTAGCCGGGATTCGACAAGGCGATCTTTTAACCGAAGTTGGTGGCTTAAAAGTCTCTAGCAAAGAGGAATTAGCCTCCGTATTGCAGATACTAAAAGATGGCGACCAAATGGAATTTCAATACCAACGCAGGGGCCGAAATAAGACAGCGATCGTGCAGTTTGGAGAGGCTCAAAATTCATCTATCAAGAATCGTAGCATTGACGATACCAGTGCTCCCAGAAAACAGAATTTGGTCGAGTACTACAGCCGTCCAAGAAATGTGGATTCTCAAAAGTCAACATCCACTCTAGACGATTACTTCCAACGTAATGCTTCCTCGCGGAATAAGAAGAGCGTTCCCGAATTAGAGAATGAACTCAACTTGGATTGGGATGAGTCACTAACGCCAAGCACTAACAGCAAGCGAAGGAACCTATCGGCCAGAAGGAATCAGTCGGAAATCATGCGACTTCGCAATGAATTGGAAAAAAAACAACGCGAAGTTGAGAAATTGCAGGAAAGCATCAATAAGAAAGCTGCGAACTCCAATTCCTATTCGGAAACAGAACTTGAGTCTCTATTCGATACGGATCGCTAGTACCGACCGACGCCAGAAGGCCGAGGCCGCCTCGAACGCCTCGAGTCGCAGGGCGGTGACTAACACGGCTCAGTGCGGATTTCTGACCTCTCACAAAACAAACCAGCATTCGCTCAGCTTGCCCCAAGATTCAGTGAGCTTGCCCTGCCAGCTTGCTAGCGATCTTAAAGCAGCTGCAGTCCAGAACCCCGAAACCTGCTTGACAGCATGCCGTTGCTTGCAAATTTCTAGGCACACGGCCATTCCTTACCCCAACGCTCAGTTCTTTCTGAACTTGACCAGCTTGCCAAAGATTTGCTAATTACGCGGATCACGTGCAAGCAACTTATAGGTATCGGCGTTTTCTTCATCGATGTTGAGTCAATTCAGAAAATCTCCAAATAAGATCCGTACTCGATTCACTCGAGTGCGTTTCCTGTTGCTGTTTGGGTATCTGATTTTATGGATTGGGTGGCCACAAATTGCGAAGGCACAGCGGCCAAGTTTTGGAGATTCTTTTGTGATTCCACAGGGGCAAGTCGCTCCGCCCGTCATTGGGATTAGTCCCGGTACAGTTCCGCCACAAATGCCACCCACGTTGCCACAAATGCCGCCGCAAGGTGTTTACCCGCAAACGGTCCCCCCGCCTCCGCTTGTTCCGATGCCGCAAGCGACACCCGCTCCTTCGTTGATTCAACCGCCGACCTATGCACCCAATGTAAACGGCACGACAACGCTCCCACCCATCGTCCCGTCGGTACCTCAGCAATCCACCCAGCCACCCAGTTTTATATACCCGCCACCGCCTGGCACGGTTCCCCCGATCACCCCTTCGTGGACTGAAAATGTGGCCGAGTGGCCTAGCCAGGCATGGGCCGGTTTACAGACGTCCGGTGTTTACCAATGCGTCGAGAGGCCAAGGTTACGTCAGACTTTTATTACACGAAACGGCACGCGAGGTTTAGGGCTCACCGCGATAGAATTAGCCACGACTCTTAACCTGCCAAATTTTGCCGGCACCACTCAACCGCTACGATTCACGCCCGGTTTCAATTTCAATTGGTGGAACGGACCCAGCACACCTGAAACAGGTGCCGATATGCCGCCACGGACTTATGGTACTTACCTTGCCATGGACTACTCCACTCCGTGGAATCGGCCCTATGGTGGCGAGATAAATTTCACAGTGGGCTTGTACACCGACTTCAATGAAGTGACCAGCGACAGTGTTCGTTTCACCGGTGTCGCCTTAGGATGGTTTAAGTTAAACCCCACCACCACCTTCAAACTCGGCATTGAGTATTTCGACCGAGTCGATATTAAGTTGCTTCCTGCGGGAGGTCTCTTCATTTACCCGAACCCCAACTTAAAGTTTGACCTTTATTTCCCGCGTCCCCGGATCGCAACGCGTTTTAACAACGTTAGTGGCCGACAAGTTTGGGGTTATTTCGGTGGTGAATACGGGGGCGGTTCCTGGACTTACAAACGCATCACAGGCGTGGGCGATCAAGGCGATGTAAATGACATCACTCTGTTCCTCGGAGTCGAATGGATGGGCCCGCAGCAGTCATCCGGTCTCTTCGAGGTGGGCTATGTTTTCGACCGAGAGATCGTTTACCGATCCGATCCAACCAACCGAATCAGTATTGGCGATGGCGTGATGTTCCGTGCCGGTATTGCTTTTTGATACCAACGGGCATCCGTCAATTAATCAAGGAAGAAGAAATGAAAAAGTTTACTTTTATAATCGCACCGATAACTGCCATTGCGTTGATGGTATTCACAGGTTGCCAAGGTGGCATGTGCACCAATTGCGGCGCGGGTTACAGCGGTTTCCCATCAAACGGATACCCACCCACCGGAGTACCGGCCAACACCTACCAACAACCGCCCGCGACATGGACCTCACCCCAAGGCGCTACGATCCAGCCACCTCCCGGGACGATGGTACAACCGGGCATGACAACGCCGCAACCCGGTGTGACCTACGGTCAACAACCTGGTGTAGTCTTGCCTCAACAAGTGGCTCCAGTCCAATCCCAACCCGGTACGGTTTACGGAACTGGCCAGTAGCCCGTTCCATTGGGGCACGACTTCAAGCCGAATCACCGGCGGCACGGGCAGGCCGAAAAGCAAGGCTCGTAGCCT
>JAAEPL010000040.1 GCA_024232675.1 Planctomycetaceae bacterium | reverse complement strand
TGGTCGTGCCGAATTTCAATTTGTTTTTTGTCTGAAAAAGTTGCCTGAATAAGAAACTCGATAGCGGTGTTGTAACGCGAGCGGTCAACCGGCATGCCGTCGACGAATTTGACCGGATGCTTGACCATCAATGGTTCAACCAGTTCCGGTCCCGTTGATGTCTTGCCCAGTCCCCAGGTGGCAATGTCAACGTGGTGCGCCCCCCAATCGGTTAGTTTGCCACCTGAATACTCGTACCACCAGCGGAACTCGTAATGTCCCCGCGACCAACTTTTTGTCTCGCCGTTGTCTCCGGCAAGGGACCGGAATTTGGCCTGTTGAGCCGGACCCTGCCATAAATCCCAATCGAGCGTCTTGGGAGGATCTGCAACCGGCAGTTCAGGGCTTTGTGGTGCGCCACCGATACTGCAGGTGGCTTTCGTGACCTCTCCCAAGCGACCCTCGCGAATCAAGGCGATGGCTTTGATGAAGTTCTGATTGCTACGTTGTTGTGTGCCAACCTGAACTATTTTTCCTGTCTGCTTGCAGACCTTGCAGAGTTCCATCCCTTCGTCAATGGTAAGAGTCAAAGGTTTTTCACAGTAAACGTCCTTCCCGGATAACATGGCCTCAATGGCAATTTTTGCATGCCAATGGTCAGGGGTCGAAATATGAACGATGTCGATATCGTCACGATCTAGTATTCGACGGTAGTCTGCCTGGACCGTCGGGGCGCGCTTAGTCCAGTCTTTGACAATCTCGCCGGCTAGATTGACGCGTGCCTCGTCTGCGTCACAAACCGCAACATAGTCTCCATATTTTTGCATGTCAGGGGCAGAGCCATACGTGCCATTTAATCCAGTCGCTTTATGGTACCAACGGCTACCTGTTCCTATGGCTGCCATCATGGGGCGATCGTTTGCCGATTGAAATCCGGCGGCGCATTTTGGTCGTGGCAGCAAAGCCCCCGCCGCTACGGCAGCGGAACCTTGTAGCAATCTTCTTCTTGTAATCATCTAACAGCCCTCTCGGTGCATATAATTTTTATTAGTTCGTTTTTAGACCGGTCACAGCCCAATTAAAAATTTCGACGACCGGAGACCGCAGTTGATTTGCGGCAGCAAGCGAATTGTAAGCTCTCTAGGCTAGTAAGTGGATCTTGCTGGTAATCCGATTCTACGCCACTCTCTTGCAACAACCAAACTTTTGACGGTCGATAAAAACTGGGTCGGAAAAGGGGCCAGGAGCCTAATTGGTAGTCTGGGCGAGGTTGATCAAGCGAATCGACGAAGTCGATTCACTGGAATGTCCCGACGGTGGCGGCGCGATGAGGAGCGTCAGTTTTATCGAACGTCGCCAATCGGATGTGTTCCAGCGAATCTTCCGCCACTGTGGTCTATGGCAAGGCTGCCTCCGCACCCATGCCTCGCCGCGAGCACCGCCTAATGCCGCGTCACCGAAGCCAACAGCGCCGCGCGAATTCGTGTTGGTTCCTGATGGTGAGCTTCTCGAAGCCCAGTCGGGCGAGACGCAGGCGGAGGACTATCGCGAGTTACAGTTGGTCCTCGACCCCGAGTTTCTGTAACCGGTTTGGCAACTTTTTAGCAGCCATCAACCCGGACGCGTCATCGGTGCGCGCCAAAGTTCGCCTGAAAGCCCTCAGAATTCTGAATCCGTGCAAGATTATCCGAACCGGTGCAAGATCGGAGGCCATTCGAACCCCACTACAACAAATGGATCCGCACGCGCGTCTCGGGCCAAATCAGTCGGCGAAAATTGAGGCTGAATGTTTGACAACCGCTCAAAGTACGGCCAAAACAAATGTCCACTGTGGATTATATCCCTATCAGTTTATACCCAATACATTGCTTGAGGTAGGTGACAGATACGTCTACGCGAGCTGGACACCAGAGGGCAGCGACGAACAGGTGCTGGCAATACTCAGAGACAGTGACCGAAACGGTAGCTGGTCGCTGGAACAATTCAGAGGACCGTTTAGCAAAGTGGTTAAGGGCCGCGTTGTCAACGACACTGAGCATGAGATGTTTAAACCTGGTGCATTACTGGCAGTGGACATGCACTCGCAGCTCAACGCTTCACTAACTCAAACAAAGAAAAACTGGTCAGGAAAACTTTACGATAGATGAAGAAGACAATAGCTATTTTATGTGTAGCAACTGCTGCGCTCAAAACAACAGGATGCCGACAGCTGGAGTGGGCTGGGGACAAAGTTTATACACCTGTAACCAGCACTAGCATTGTCGATACACCAACTGGACCCTACCCGACAGTGGTCACCAACGGGTGGGTAGTTAATCCGAACGTGCAGCACGGGATCACAGCAGCTGGAGATCTAGCCCCTGTGCCGTGGGGTGGTCTGGTAGCTAACGGGTTACTCGCGCTGCTCGGAATCGGTGCACCCCTACGCGGTCGGCAGTGGCAAAAGGCTGCACTCAGTGGAGTCTCAGCTGCACAAGCTTTCAAGGAGCAGCTCAAAGTTTTAGATGCTTCCTCCGCGCAGCAGATCAAGAAGACCGTAGCATGAATAGAGCGATGGCTAATTTTCTTCAGGATAGGGGTAAAACAATGAAATCATTGTTCCGTTTGCTTTCTTGTTTATTTGCTTTAATTTATTCTAGCGCACTATTTGCAACAGATACGCCTTTCTATGATGACTTCTCATCCGCCACCTTAGATAGCTCAAAATGGCTCGTTGCGTACAGACAATGGGGGGGCGCAGATGCCAATGGCGGTGTTATACCGCAAAATGTTCGTGTTCAAGAAGGCAAGCTTATCATTGAAGGTCATGGTGATCGGTACACCGGTCCGCTCAAAGGGATTAACAAAGACAGAAGCCTCAGGGCAGATGGCAAGAGAGTTGGCGGTGCGATTGCCACTAAAGACTATTTTGGCTCAGGTTCATATGAAGTCCGCATGAAAGTCCTCCCAAAATTTGGCGTTTCTTCAGCTATCTGGACCTTCCATTATCAAGAATATTATCCAGGACATCCAGAATATGTTGCAAAACCCGTTGGCGCACCAGATTACTATGCCAGCAACCATGAAATCGATATTGAAATGCCAGGGCGCCCAGGTGCTGCCCACCAAGATATTTCGTTTAGCCGTGCCTTATTTAATACGTGGACTGGTGAAAATGATGATGAATATCGGGTCGATTACAATGAGCTATCGGCCCCACAAGATGATGGCCAGTTCCACACCTACCGTTTTGATTGGCATACTGGCGGCAATGGCGAAACCGCCCGTGTTGATTTTTATGTCGATGGCGTACTCGAAGGCACTAACTTTGAGCATATCCCCACCAAAAAAGGCCGTTTATGGATAGCCGCTTGGTTTCCTGATGGTTGGGCCGGCACCCCTGATTTTGATACCGATACATTGGAAGTAGATTGGGTCAGAATTACGCCCTTTAATGAGCCCAATGATGAAACAGCCTTCGAGAGCTTTCCAAACTTTGGCTGGGCAGATGCGGATCCTACCCCTGCTGCAGAATACTTTTTTGAAGACTTTAATGACGCAACACTAGATTCCGCCAAATGGAAAATTGCCAAGAAGAACTGGGGTGGGCAAGTCAGCAGCGGTGAAAGCTATAATGGCGGCGTGATTCCGGAAAATGTGATATTAGATAACGCTAATAGCCAATTAATTCTACGCGCCAATGGTAACCAATATACCGGGCCCTTGCGTGGTATTAATAAAGATCTTTCCGTTCGGGATGATGGTAAGCGCACAGGTTCAGCGATTGCAACCGCGCAATATTTTGCCTCTGGTAGCTATTCAGTGCGCATGAAAGTCGCTCCCGTGAAGGGCGTATGCTCTGCCCTTTGGACCTTTCATTACCAAGAATTTTATCCGGGTTCCCCAGAATACATCGAAAAACCCGTCGGCGGTGCAGATTATTATGCCATTAACCATGAAATTGATATTGAACTACCCGGGCGTCCACTGCCTGCACATGAAAACATCAGCTTTGACTACGCCTTATTTAATACCTGGCAAGGTGAAAATGATGATGAATATACCGCCAACCACACTCAGTTGGCGACAGGTTTTCAAGATGATGGCCAGTTCCACACCTACCGTTTTGACTGGTATACCGGCGATACAAATGAAAGTGCCCGTGTTGAGTTTTATATTGATGATGTTTTAGAAAAAGTCACTTTTGATCATGTACCAAACATTGGTGGGCGCTTCTGGATTTCCGCGTGGTTCCCTCGAGGTTGGGCAGGCATTCCCGATTTTGACACGGCTGACTTAATCATTGATTGGGTTGAAATCATTCCCTTTAATGAAGACGGTGATCGCTCCGTGCCGGAAACTTTTCCCAATGACGGCTGGGCTGATTTGAGTGAATATCCCGTGGGTGTTGCCAACCCTGAACCACCCGTTGATCCCCCGGTAGAACCGCCAGTAGAGCCCCCAATTGAAGCTGGCCCGTTTTCCATCACTTATACCGTCAACAACACAGGTAGCTACGATATTAACATTACCGCCAGCGGCGATATTAAAGCTATGCAATTATTTAATGCCAGCGTCAATGATTCCAGTATTGTTAAAGCTGCACTCGATCAACTGACTTCCGCCCGTACGGGTAAGTTTATCAATATCGATGCTGGTACTTATCGTTTGTTCATGAGCGACTATGCTGGTAATGTCAATGATGATTTTATCTTAGAGCTTAGTGGTGGGAGTACACCAGAAGAACCGCCTGTAGATGAGCCTCCAGTTGAACCACCGGTTGGAAGTGGCCCTTTTGCCGTGAGCTATGTCGAAAATGGCAGCGCATTTGATATCACCGTGCAAGGCGGCGCTGATCTTAAGAGCGTTCAGCTATTTTATGCAGACGAGAATAATCACAGTATCGTGAAAGCAAGCTTTGATGAAACCGTGTCATCAACTCAAGGGAAATTCACTCATATTACTGCGGGCACATATCGCTTGTTTATGAGTGACTATGCCGGTAATGTTGTCGATGATTATATCCTAGTCATTGAAGCCGGGGGTGGTAGCACACCTGGTGAACCACCCGTAGAGCCTCCCGTAGAGCCTCCCGTTGAAAGTGGTCCATTTACGGTCAGCTATACTGCAAATGAGTTCTCGTTTGATATCACCATTCAAGCTAGCGCCGATATTAAAGCGGCGCAACTGTTTCATGATTCTGCAATAGATACCAGCATTATTAAAACGTCGCTAGATACCGTTTTATCGTCAACTAGTGGGCAGTTTACTCAGATACCTGCGGGTTCATATCGTCTATTTATCAGTGATTATGCCGGTAATGTCACTGAAAATTATCAACTTGTTGTTGAGTAGGATAAAAGCCAAGCGCGCGGCACTTGCTGCAACGCACTTCCGGTAAAGGCGCCATGGGGACTTCTCATGGATTACCCGCGCAAATGTTCTTCTAGGATTGGGATTAGTTTATCCATGTCGATGGGTTTGGTTTGGTAATTATTAACGCCTGATGAGAGTACGCAGGTTTTTTGACTGGAAAATGCGTCTGCAGATAATGCAATGATCGGAATGCCTTCTATTTTTGGGGTGGCTCGAATGACTTTTGTGGCTTCTATGCAAACAGGTAACGGGGACAGGCCAATTTTGTCATCCGTCAGTGGCTTCCCGTTAAAAACAACCTGGTGTGCCAGCGATGATTCGTCAATCAGGACTCGACCAATTGCACTCCCCCTTTTTGGGTGCGTGCTTGGCCCCTACGGCGGTTTTGCTCACAACTAAATTAAATCTTGTGGAAGTCGGCGCGCGGAAACACCACTGGTCAGAATTTACGGTCGACAAGTTTTCCGGCTAACTGACAGATATTGTCAGCCGACTGTGATCGGGTTGGTACGTCGGTCCAAGGACGGGCTCTGGGTAACCTTCGCCATCATGTGGCGATCCAAACGACCACATCTGACCAAGGAAACTTTTGGGGGTTATCCCAATCCGACTGAGAACGGGAGCCAACCCCACAGGAATCGCGCTACGTTTGTCACTCCGGGTAGTGCGACCTACCGCATTCCAGCGCTGCTCGCATCCAAGCAAGGCACTCTCCTTGCCTTTGCCGAGGCCCGTCGCAACAGCGGCTCAGACACAGCGGATATTGATACCGTCGTTCGCCGTAGCGAAGATGGCGGTAAAACTTGGGGTGACGAGATCACCGTCTTCGACGAGCAGGACAACGTCGCTGGTAATTCCTGCCCTGTCGTCGACCAATCCACTGGCAGGATTTGGAGCTTACAAACCTGGAATAGCCATCCGGTTCACGAAAACCAAACAAAGGTTGGCTTCGGCAAGGATTCAAGGCGAGTGTTTATCACTTACTCTGATGACGATGGTAAGAATTGGGCCAAGGCAAAAGACATTATGGCTTCGGCTAAAGAGGAGCATTGGAGTTGGTACGCAACCGGCCCTGGTGCCGGTATCCAGCTGCAACGTGGTAAGCACAAAGGACGACTGATCATTCCCTGCGATCACAAGTCGTTGCCTGAAGGGGGACCACAAACCTACCACAGTCACATTTTGTTTAGCGACGACCATGGTGAGACTTGGCATATCGGCGCCCAAACGGGGCAGGGGCTCAACGAATGCGAGGCTGTTGAGCTTGAGAACGGTGACGTCATGCTCAACAGCCGAAACCACGGCGTTGACGAGTTTTATCGCGGGGTCTCCATTTCCAAAGATGGCGGCCAGACCTTTAGTTCATTTCGTCGAGATCCGAAATTGCTCGAACCACGCTGCCAAGCCTCGATTCGGCGGTACCGCTGGGCCGACAACCATCAGCCCGGCGTACTTCTCTTCTCAAACCCGGCCCGAAAATGGCGAGACTTTCTGATGCTGCGAGCGAGCTGCGATGACGGAAAAACGTGGCCCGATGCGAGGGTTATCTACCCCTACACCACGGCCTACAGCGATATCGTGGTCTTTCCAGACGGTCGAATTGGTATTCTTTTCGAGCGAGACAATCACACAAAAATTGACTTGGCAATCCTGCCGTCATGGTCCCCTGTTTCAGAGTCTGATTAAAAGCCCGGCGAGTAGATACAAGGTGAATAATCGTTCAGCGAAAAAGAACCCTGCCATGATTTCCCTAGACTGGTATCATGAAAACTTATACAGCAGGTCACCGAGTGTTAATCCAGAGAACACCGCGGAAATCGATCTGAGCCGTCTGCGCAGTGGTTCGTTTCACAGCATTGGGAGTAGCCTTACAGATGAGGAATCAAACTCAATTCATGCGATACAATAAGGATACCTCCGAGACGATCTGGCCGCAGGGAAATTTAAACCTGAGAAGATCCATCAGCTGTGTGATACTGCTGTGCCTATGGGGAGGGTTTTCTAGCCCTATGTTGTTGGCACAGAATCCGACGATCACTGAATCTCAGCGCGAGTTTTTTGAGAAGAAGATCCGCCCTGTGCTGGCCGAGCAATGCCTCGATTGCCACAACTCGATCAATGAAAAAAGTGGCGGCCTGGCCCTCGACTGGATTCAACCCTTAAGACAAGGAGGAGATTCGGGAAAGGTAATCATACCCGGTGATCCCGATAAAAGTTTATTAATCCAGGCCATCCGTCATCAGGCGGAGGTAGAGGATATGCCCCCCGAATCGCCCAAGTTGGTTGACAGTGTCATCGCTGACTTCACAAAGTGGGTACGCATGGGGGCTCCAGATCCGCGTCACACACAGCCGACGGCCAAGAGTTTGAAGAAAGGGGTGCGTAGCTGGAACGATGTGCGGGATGACCGTAAAAAGTGGTGGTCCTTCCAGCCGATAACAAACCCTGAGCCGCCGCAGGTGAATGACGCCAATTGGCGCCACAATCCCATTGATGCTTTTGTGTTTGACAGTCTGAAACAGCAGCAACTGACACCCAGTGACGTCGCCGATCCATACACTTTATTGCGCCGAGTGTCGCTGGTGCTGACGGGGCTACCTCCCTCACCTGACGACGTGACAACGTTTATGTCAAGCAAAGATCCGAATCGCTATGAAAAGTACGTCGACACATTGTTGGCCAGCAAGGCTTATGCGGAACGTTGGGCTCGACACTGGATGGACTGGTACCGCTACAGCGAAAGTCATGGCAGCGAGGGCGATCCCCGTATCGCCTTTGCCCAGCAGTACCGTGATTACTTGATACGGGCCCTGGAACAGGATGTGCCTTACGACCAGTTGATGATCGAACATCTGGCCGGCGATTTGCTGGCGAAGCCCCGACTAAATCAGGAAACCCATATCAACGAATCGGCCATTGGCCCCGCACATCTGCGTATGAACCCTTTTGGTTATGGTGTGGTGGACGCCTATCAGGAATTGGTGAATTTCACCGACAATCAGGTGGATGTGGTGAGCAAGGCCACCATGGCTCTCACGGTGTCATGCGCCCGTTGCCACGATCACAAATTTGACCCTGTCAGTCAAAAGGACTACACCCGCTTTTATGGGGTGATGATAAGCAACCGCCCCACCACCATTGTGGTGGACAGCCAGGAAAAACAACGCCGCCATCAAGACGCCATCAAACAACTGAAACCTCAAATTAAAAAAGCCTTTGCTACCTATTGGCTTTCCCAAATAGAGTCACTTGAAGACCGACTAGAAAAGGTGGAGAGTTCAAAGAAGGAGCTTGACAGTGGTGCACTGACCCCGTGGCTTCGGATGAACGAGCAGGAGCCGCAAGAATTTGAATCCTACTGGAAGGGATTGCAAGAGCATGTTAGGCGGGTGAAGGAGCACAACAAAAAGGTTAAACAAGAAGCGGTCGCCTACTATGATTTGCGAGACCCCAAGGTGGTGGCCACCTTTTTCAAAACGGGTAATGGCTCGCATCTATCTCCACAACCTGCGGGCTCTTTTGCCTTAAGAGGGGAAGGTGAGAATGTGTTTCGAGGCGTTTATCCTGCCGGGGTTTACAGCCATCTCATCAGCGACAAGCATGCGGCGGTGATGGGTTCGCCCCGGATGACAGTGTCAGCTAACAATCTCTGGGTACGCGCCGCGGGTGCTAAAGCCAACAGGCGTTATGCGGTCAGGCACTACCCATTTGGGGGCTTGCTGCACGATAATCATCGCCTCAATCAACCTGTACCCGTGTGGCAGGGGTCCCGGAAGATGGACATCTGGCAGGGGGAAAAAATTCATTATGAATTTCGAACCGCTCGCGACGTGATCAACCAAGAGGGGGACGAGCATAGCTGGTGGGGGGTGAGTGAGATTCTGATGGGCCCTGACGCCCCGCAGAGTATGGGGACCCCTCTAAGTTTGTGGGTGGCCACGCCCCCGGTCGACAAAGCTTCTTTGTTGAAGGGGTATCAAACAACCATCCAAAGTATTTTGAACAAATGGATGGCCGGCACTGTCAGCGACGACGAGGCGGAGTTTTTGGGGCAGTTGCTGCAAAGCAATGTGTTGAACCACGACATCAACCAATTACCAGAAAACGTGGTGGCATTGGTTGAGCAGTATCGCAGACTGGAAGATGAAATCCCCGTGCCCACCCGCGCCCCCGGAGTCTACGAGGCTGACCCGGTGGATGCCCCCTTTCTGAATCGTGGTGACCATAAAAGTGAAGGGGAAGCGGTGCCCCGGCAGTTTTTGGAAATATTTGCGAACAAACCTTACAACAAAAATAGTGGTCGGCTGGAGCTAGCGCAGGATATTGTGGGTGACAACAACACCCTGACACGACGTGTGCTGGTCAACCGTTTGTGGAATTACGTGTTTGGTGCCGGCCTAGTAACCACCACCGACAACTTCGGACGCATGGGGGAGCAACCCTCGCACCCCGAACTGCTGGATTTTCTTGCCAGTGATTTCAAGAAGAATGGTTGGTCATTAAAGAAGAGCCTCAAGCTGATGGTAACCAGCCGCACTTTTAAATTGAGTAGTCAGAGTACTGCAACCGCCAAAGAGGTTGATCCCGCCAACAAGTACTTGTCTTTTTATACACCACGTCGCCTCGATGCGGAGGCCATTTATGACAGCTTGCATTTTGTGGCGGGGCAGAACAAACGCGCAATTTATGACAGCGTAATTCGCAATCGCTTGCACCCCTTCCTGACCGCCTTCAACCGCCCAGTACCAGTGACCACGGTGAGTCGGCGACCAAGCGACAACGTACCGGCCCAAGCCTTGAGCATGATGAATGGCTTGGCAGAGGATCTGTCTGGCAGTCTGTTGAACCGTGTAAATGTAAACCGAGAAGTAGATGCTGTGTTGGCTGATTTGTTCGTGACGTTTTATGCCCGTGAAATCACGGCAAGCGAACGCAAACTATGCCAGGAATTTTTAGGTGACAGCCCCAATGCCGACGACTGGCGTCGCCTGATTGCCACGTTGTTTAATTCCAAGGAGCTGATCTATGTCCACTGATCCGTTTTGCCGTCGACGCTTTATGCAGCTGGGGTTTGGCAGCCTCGGAGGGCTGGCTCTGAGTCAATTGAGTAGGGCGGAGGAGAAGCCCCACCATCATCAACCGAAGGCGCGCTCGGTGATACTGTGCTATATGTCTGGTGGTGTCAGCCACGTGGACAGTTTTGACCCCAAGCCTCGCCTGAAAGAGCTGCATGGAAAAGAAATGCCCGGGGAGGTACTGCGCACCCAGTTTGATAACAATGGCAAGATCATGCAGTCGCCCTGGCAGGCAAAAAAATATGGACAGTCGGGTTTGGAGATGACCGACCTTTTTCCGCATATTGCAGGCTGCGCCGATGACATTGCCCTTGTACG
>JAAEPL010000039.1 GCA_024232675.1 Planctomycetaceae bacterium | reverse complement strand
GGTCGCATGACCGTGGTTAAATCAAAGTCGTCGTCAGCAGAAACCCCGGTGAGGTCTTTGATGTGCACCACGCCAATGGTGTCATCCAGATTGCCATTGCACAGCGGGTAACGTGTGTGTCGAGTGCGAATGGCCGTTTGTAAATTCTCTTTTAGGGAATTTTGCATGGTAAAAAATACCACGTCGCTTTTGGGTAGCATGACGCGTCGACAAACTAAATCGTCAAACTCAAAAACGGCGTTGATCAAACTGTGTTCGGAGCGTGTCAATTCGCCGTGGGAATGCGCTTCCGTCAACATCGCGCGAATCTCTTCTTCGGTCATGGGATTGCCATGACCATCGCCATCGGCACCCATCAAACGAAGTAATTTTGCGGTCACCCAACTCAGACTGGCTTGTAAAGGAAACAACACCAGATAGAAGGCCATCATCGGCATCGCACACCACGAAAGCACTTTTTCAGGCTCACGAATGGCATAGATTTTGGGGACTTGTTCGCCGATGACTAGGTGCAATGCCGTCATGATGGAAAAGGCAAACACAAACGTTATGGCATGTCCAAGACTGGGGGATAGATTGAAGAATTCAAATAACGGGCTGAGCACTTGATAGAATGCCGGTTCACCGACCCATCCCAAAGCCAGGGACGCCATCGTGATACCCAACTGGCAGGTGGACAACGATTGATCCATCCGCTCTGCCAACCATTTTGAAGTCTTGGCAAAAGGTCGTTTGCCGCGAACCATTTGGTCAATCTGCCCGATGCGGACCTTCACCAATGCAAATTCGGCGGCGACAAAAAATCCATTAAGGATGACCAACAGCAACGCAATCGCGACCGCTGTTACCGTTCCCATTTGTTGAGATGCCTCAGCGTCCGTTCCCACGGACCCCATCAAGGCCAGAAAGAGGCTCATTTCGCTTCATAGGGGTATTGAATTAAATCACACGGCAAATTTTGTTTCGCCGCTAAAAAGACGTGCCCTAGTTTAAGGCAAAAATGTCCGTCTGGCGAGAAGCCTAGGGATCATCCCCCAATCAAACTCCAGAAAACACCTTTTCAATCTCTGCCAGAGATTGTCCAAAGGTATGTTGGGCCACGCGTTCTAACCCTTGCCGGTCGCCCTCCAAGTGAAACGTGCGGTGCAAATGGGTGTATGTGCTGCCTGCGGACAGCGCCAAAGCGGGGCTGAGCGTTTCCAGTTCGTAGAATGGTCCCATCATCCCCCCCGATTCGTCTGGGCCATCGTTATAGCTGTTGATCACGTCACCGCCGTACGGGTTATCGACGATCTTCCACAGATTGTTGGCATAGCCCACTCCCGGGTCGTCGGGCAAATTGAACTGTACGATCGTGAGGCATTGGTTTTCGGCATCCCAGGCACCCAGGTAATTGACAGCCCGAGGAAATGCGACGCCTAATTTACTGCGCAGTTTGCCATCGCCTAAAAAGTAAATTAAGCCGGATTCTTCGGAAATCTGTAGCCGCGTCTGGTCCAGTACTCCAAAGTAGTCCGCCGTGACAATCCCGCCGAGTTCGTCGCTATTTCCCTGCCGGAAGGGCACAATTACGGTCGCATGATCCGATGGTTTGTTCATGCACAACATCCAAACGGAGGGTAAACCATGGGCTGCCTGCCAATCGGTATCCCCAACGTTAGTCACACTGTTTTGACTTTCGTGGCAAACCGAAAAAACTCCCGGGGGCAAGGGCATTCCGAGAAACTCCGCCGTAGACGCGTCATCGTGAATTTTCACCACCCGGTCTACGAGCATTTCAAACACCTGTCCCTGATAATTCATTAACTGCATGGGTTGGCGAAAGACGGCCTGGCGTTGATCGTGCTCCACCAATTCGAAGGGCTGCATGTCAAGCTGGGGGGGCGTTCGCCAATGCTCCAAATCCATAACGGCCCCGGGCTCAAAGAAAAAAGAGAACTGGCTGCCCTCCGGGCTAATCCAAAACCGATCCTCACCACCGAAGAGATTAATTTTTGGATCGACTGTGGTAGTCGCAATACGTTTGTAATTTACCCAACCGTAACTGAACCCTTGTGCCCCTCGGGTAGTCGATGTCATGATCCGGCCTTGCCACTTCGGTACGACCACAGCCTGTTGGTGGGAGGAATTTTCTAATACGATGACGTCCTCGTATTGCTTGATAAATTCCAAATCTTGCGAGTAATTACGAAGTTTTGCCATAACCGTGAATCTGTTAGAGTACCTATGATTGGACGACCTAATTTTGTCGTCAGCCACCGGTTCCTACAATCCGCCACCGACACGAAAAACCAACGCTCGCTCAGCGAGACTGTTTCCCAACGCCGAGCCAAACATCTATGAAAACCGCAATCACTCTCAGCCTGCTGCCCTCCCGCCCATCCATGCCCTTCGTGCTGGGCCCCGATTTAGATGAGGGCTTTGCTCTCGCAGCCGAATTGGGATTTGATGCGATAGAAATCTTCCCGCCCTCGATGGATGCTCTCGATCGCCCCAAAATTGCGAAATTAAGTCAACAACACTCACTTCCAGTATCCACGATTGGCACGGGCGGCGGCGCGGTTTCCCAAGGTTTGACCCTAACCGATGCGGATGCCGATATTCGCAAACAAGCGACCGCCTATATTCGCAACATCATTGAAGCAGCCGGCGATCTGGGTGGTTCCGCCATTATTGGATCCATGCAGGGAAGGGCAGGGGCGGGGGACCGCGATGAATCACTGAAGTGGCTTGGTGATGCACTGGCTGAATTGGGGGATTACGCCAAGCAATGGAATCAACCTTTATTGTTTGAACCCTTGAATCGATACGAATCTGACTTGGTGAATCGCTTGGAACAGGCGGTGACGTTAATTGAATCACACCAGGCGACGAACGCGAAAGTTCTCGCTGACCTGTTCCACATGAATATCGAGGAAGTTTCCATTGCCCAAGCCCTGACCGAATCAGCTCAACACATCGGACACGTCCATTTTGTAGATTCCAACCGCTGGCCCGCCGGCTGCGGTCACAGCGATCTCAAAAGCGCTTACGAGGCGTTAAAAGCGGATGGCTTTCAAGGTGTTCTCGCCGTGGAAGCATTCCCCTTGCCGGACCAGCGTGCCGCCGCCGAAAACGCGGCTCAATACTTTCAAAAGCTTTTGAACTGACAAACTTCTCTGTCGACTTCTTACATTGCAGAAAGAAAATCGAATGAGTCTCGCAACTGAAACTAGCTCCCCCATCCACGCAACTTGCAATGAATTTGAAAAAATTCCCTGCCAAGTATTTTCGCAGGCCAGTGATGCCGCGATTGCCATCGCCAGGCACATCGCGGACACCGCTCGCCGCAAAGCAGAAGCCGGTCAAAACTGTGTCCTCGGTCTGGCGACCGGGAGTACCCCCGTCGGTATTTACGATGAGTTGGTGCGTATGCATCAAGAAGAAAACTTGTCGCTGGCCAATGTCATCACCTTCAATCTGGACGAATATTTCCCCATGCAGCCCAACGAGCTGCAAAGCTATGTTCGTTTTATGAATGAACACCTTTTCGATCACATTGATATCCCGGCGGAAAACATCAACATTCCGGACGGCACCATCTCGGCCGATAGCGTCGATACTTACTGCGATAACTACGAGCAGAAAATCAAAGAGGCCGGCGGAATTGATATTCAGGTTCTGGGTATCGGACGGACCGGCCACATTGGGTTTAACGAACCGGGATCCAGTAAAAACAGCCGCACTCGATTAATCACTTTGGACCGAGTCACTCGACTCGATGCGGCCAGCGATTTCTTCGGCGAAGAACACGTTCCGCGTACCGCCATCACCATGGGCGTAGGAACCATCCTGTCCGCCCGAGATATTTTCATTATCGCGTTTGGTGAACACAAAGCGCCGATCGTGGCCAAAGCAGTCGAGGGGGAGATCAGCTCCTCAGTTTCTGCCAGTTTCTTGCAGGAACACCCCAACGCGCGGTTTATTCTCGACAGTGCAGGAGCCGAATCACTTGTGCGATGCGAGTGCCCTTGGTTGATCCAGCGAGTGGAATGGGCCCCGAAATCAATTCGGAAAGCGGTCATATGGCTGGCTCAAAAACTGGACAAATCGATCCTCAAACTAACCGATGAAGATTACAACGAGGAAGGACTACAAGAATTACTGGCGGCACACGGTCCCGCTTACGATATTAACATTACGGTTTTTCGGCACTTGCAATCCACCATCACGGGTTGGCCAGGAGGCAAACCGGATAAATTCAAAAAACCCGGTGATCGCAAACAACCTCACGACGAAATATACCCCAAACGAGTACTGATCTTCTCGCCCCACCCTGACGACGATGTCATTTCGATGGGCGGAACTTTGGTACGTCTGGTGGACCAAGGCCACCAAGTGCATGTCGCCTATCAAACCTCAGGTAACATCGCTGTCTTTGATGATGACGCCATTCGCTTTTGTGAATTTGCGGCTGCTTTTAACAAACAGTTCGGCGTCGATCCCAAACGGACATCGGAACTGGAAGTTCACGCCGAACAATTCCTGAAACACAAACAGGCAGGGCAGGTTGACAGTGAGATGGTGCAAACCATCAAGGGCCTGATCCGGCGTGGCGAAGCGAGGGCCGCCACGCGTTTGTGCCAAGTGCCGCCAGAAAACCTGCACTTTTTAGACATGCCTTTCTACGAGACCGGGAAGGTCAAGAAAAAACCGCTCTCCGAAGCGGACGTGGAAATCATTGTCAATCTGTTCGCAGAAATGAAACCACATCAAATTTATGCCGCGGGTGATCTTTGCGATCCGCATGGTACGCACCGCACCTGCTTGAACGCAATCTTGGAAGCCTGTCACCGGGTCGCCGATGAAGATTGGTTTAAAGAATGCGTGGTTTGGCTCTATCGCGGTGCTTGGCAAGAGTGGGCACCGCATGAAATTGAAATGACCGTCCCACTCAGCCCCAAAGAAGTACTGCTAAAACGAACCGCGATTTACAAACATGAATCGCAGAAAGATCGCGCTCTTTTCCCTGGAAATGATGCTCGCGAATTTTGGCAAAGGGCCGAACAACGCAACCGCTTAACCGCTCAACTCTATGATTCACTGGGATTGGCGGAATATGAAGCGATGGAAGGTTTCGTCCGCTGGAAAGGACAGTCCATTTTTTAATGGAACTTTCCATGAGGATTTCTTTTACCTTGCAATATCGCTGATCCGTTTAGCGAAGATTCGCATCCGAACGCTCGCGTCGCAACTCGGCAGCGATTTTCGCCTGAATCCTGCGGCGACGGTTCTGCAAGAAACTGTCGTTAGGCGAGTTCTCCAACAACTCGTCGCAGACGGAAAGTGCCAGACCTAAATTGGCATGTTTCTCGGCAGC
>JAAEPL010000038.1 GCA_024232675.1 Planctomycetaceae bacterium | reverse complement strand
GCATCTTGCCGCTCAAGCGGCGGTAGGCCGAGCTATGCAGGATACGATCCCGGTCTCGTTGGAACGGTCCACGATAGGGATGTTCCGATTCAACAAATTGCCGTCCTCGGGAATCACAACTGTGCTTGGCATAGGGAGCCAAGAGTTGCGTTTCCCGAATCGTGTTGGTGGCAAGTTGTATTTGGCGTTCGCTGGACGAGTCCATTTTGCCCTCGACATCTAAGTGGTTTGCCACGACTTGGGTCCGCTGTTAATCCGCACATTCCGGCCGCCTAGGTTCCGGCTCCCTCGAAAGGAAGCCGGACGTTTACTTATGGCGTTCGGCAATGACCACAGGCAATCAGGACGCGGAGTGCTCGCGAAACTTAGACGCCCATCCAGCTTGACCGAAGGCTTGCATGCGTGCTTCGCAAACTTCTCGCATCGCTGCGCGTGCTGGCTTGAGGTAATCACGGGGATCGAATTTGGCCGGGGTTTCGGCGAATACCTTGCGGATCGCGCCAGTGATCGCCAGACGGTTGTCGGTGTCCACATTGATTTTGCGAACGCCGTGTTGGATGCCACGTTGAATCTCCTCTACGGGCACGCCCCAGGTCTGACGGATTTCTCCGCCAAACTCATTGATGATATTTTGCAGTTCTTGTGGAACGCTGCTGCTACCGTGCATCACCAAGTGCGTGTTAGGCAGGCGTTTGTGAATCGCTTCAATACGATCCATCGCCAATACTTCTCCGTCAGGTTGGCGGGTGAATTTGTAGGCACCATGACTGGTGCCAATGGCCACGGCCAAGGCATCGACATTCGTTTCGGCGACGAATCGTTCCGCCTCTTCCGGATCGGTTAGCAACTGTTCACGACTCAGTTTGCCTTCGGCACCGTGTCCGTCTTCCTGTTCGCCTTCGCCAGTTTCCAGCGAACCAAGGCACCCCAATTCACCTTCCACAGAAACGCCTACAGCGTGGGCTTTTTCCACCACAGCCCGCGTGACGTCGACGTTATAGTCGTAATCAGCAGGTGTCTTTCCGTCCTCTTTCAGCGATCCGTCCATCATGACCGAGGTGAAACCGTTTTCGATTGCACTCATGCAGGTATCCACACTGTTTCCGTGGTCCTGGTGCATGACAACTGGAATGTGTGGGTAAAGTTCAACTGCGGCTAACATCAAGTGCTTGAGGTAAGCGTCTTGAGAATAAGCGCGGGCACCCCGAGATGCTTGGACAATGACTGGGGAGTCAGTAGCTTCCGCAGCCTCCATAATGGCTTGAATCTGTTCCATGTTGTTGACGTTGAAGGCAGCCACGCCGTAGTTGTTCTCGGCGGCATGATCTAAAACGATTCTGAGCGGGACGAGAGGCATATGTTATCTCCAAGTGAAGGCGGTTTGTGGCAAGTCAGTGTGCATTATGCAAAGCGGCTACAACGACACAACCGCTGATTTGACGCGACGGACGAAGAAAAAATGAGTGAGCCCTGCGGTCTTTTTTTCCGGGACTAGTCCAAGCTGGTCGAAAGCGAACGCGAGGTCTGCTCCGGTGCGAACAGATCATCGTGGCCTGTTTGTACAAGCCGAATCAAGAGGGCTTGTCGCGTGGAAGAAAAACGACCAGAAGCGAAATACTGCTCTCCTAGTCCGATGGGGGTTTCATGGCACGTTAGCACCAATGTTTGTCCCAATCTCAACCGTTGGCCGAAATTTAGTTCATCCAATGTGAGTAATTCCTGCTTTTCCTGCACCAGTAATGTTTCCTGATCGATACCGTAACGCCATTTTCGGTCACCATGGCGTATCTCTGGTTGAAACCAAAGCTTGACCGAACCGTCGCCCGTGGGCACTTGGCTGATCGTCCATCCACAGAGTGCGTTTCGACAAAAACCCGATCTGCGAGATTCCCCAGATTCAATTTTCCAGTTGAGCTGGGCCAGAGGGTTGGTGCAGGGGATCCAGTGCTGGTCTCCCGCATTGAGCTGCTCGATCTGCCGAATCAGATAGGGACCCTGGGAGTGATTCGGGGGGAGAGGCTCGTGTGAGCTAAACAGGATGTCCCCCTCCGACGTCATCAAGGGTTGGCTCCAGTTAAGCGCTGCCGTCAATTCGCCCGGCAACTGACTCCCCAATAGGGCGCTGCGAAATCCATTGCGATCAAGATTTTTCCGCACCTCGATGGGTAAGGACTGCAGATCGGCTTTACTCCAAACGGCGTCAAAGTCCTGCAGGGCTTCGGCGTCTAGCGAGACTACCGCTATTTCCAGAGCCACGATATCTGATGACATCCGCAAGGGAGCCAGGGGTGAGTAGTTTCGCTCCTTGGTTTTGGTGGATCGCGAGAACGAAGAACAGCCGAGGATCAGCGAACTGATAACCAGCGTTAGCAAAGCGCAGGTAAAGCGTGTTTTCGTAAATCGATGAATCATTGCCTGCCCGGTAAGTCCTCTTAGGAAGCAGGTGCTTAGGAAGTTTTTCCCCTGTTGGTCAAGAGAAAAGCTTTCAAATGCCCCACTCAAGCTCTCCCGTTTACTGGGATTTCGCTTTTTCGAGTCCACTCAGCGATAATTGGCAGAAATTTTCCAATAATTGCTGGGTTCCAGCGAACTCCAACCGAACCCTTGCTTTCCCGGAAGGAAAACCATGCATTTGCTTGCCCAAAACACCGTCGTCAGTTTTTCCGAGCCAGCCTTCGAACCCGAGATGTTGGCCGTGGCCGGCCTCTTCAGTTGCCTGTTGATACTGGGAGTCACATTCTTGGTTACCAAAACGATTGTTGCTATCAGAGTTGCCAGCATTCACGCCAAACTGACGGAAAAACTGGTTCGAGAGGGGGTACCTAGCGAACAGATCGTGAACATCATCGGGTCCAATCAGAAACGGGTTGCGTTGCGGTCTTTCCCGTTTGGCAGGGGTTGGAAAAAAGCAGACGCCGATTTGTCGAAGTCGCAGCGGAAACCACAGCCGCTATAGCGACGGCCAGCGGTTTCGCCTGCTAAAAAATCAAGCTCAGCTATCTCGATTCTTGCGAACCGAGCGGCTGAATTTCTCAAGGATCTTTCTTTCCTTGCGGCTTAGACTGCCTTCGCCTTCGCGATGAAGTTTATCGAGGATTTCATCTGCCTCTTTCGCCAAAACAGGGTCCGCATCGTCGGGACTGTGTACTTTCAAGCGGGGTTTTCGAGAAAGTCGTTTTCCAAAATTTCCCAGTCGCAGCCATTCGAAGTTCCATTTCCCGTAAAAATACATCGCGGCAAACAGGGCACCGGCAAGGTGGGCTTCGAATGCGATCCGAGTTTCCGTGCTGAGAGAGTTGAAGAGATCAAGGCCGACCATGAACAGGCCGAGGACCCAAGCTGGCATGGGAATAATCCCCATCAGCAGCAATTTTTGTTTCGGGTAATTCAACACAAACAAAATGACCACGGCGACCACAGCCCCGGATGCCCCCACCGCTAATTGGGGTTGGCCTGTCATGACCTTGGCAATTAGCCAAATCGCGCCCGAAAAGATCACTGCCAGAATATAAAATTTCGTAAATTCCGCTTTGCCATATTTTTGCTCCACCGGGACTCCGAGGAAGAACAGCATCAGCATGTTGAAAGCCACATGCATGAGCCCGAAGTCATCCCCGATCGAGGCGTGCGCGAAGCCGTAGGTCAGTAACTGGTAGAAATACAATGGGTTCTCGGCGGGCCCGGGGTATCCCTGTTCCGCCAATCCGTATTTCAAGGCAAGCGTAACGGAGACTTGTTGGCTGGTCGCATCTTCGAGTGGAACGTCATTGATCGCCACTTTGGGAGAAAACATATCGACAACGAAAATGGCCACGTTGATCAGAATGATGGTGGCGACTGCTGATCGCTTGAAGCCCGAGCGGCCGTCATTTTCCGATCCGCCTTTCCAGGCATCACCGTCATAATATCCTCGATCGTATATGCCCATAATGTTCTGCAGATTGCTCTTTAATGCGGAGAAACGGATCGTTTGACTAACCTTGGTATTGTGGTCGCTCCGCCACGATCAGACAACGCCGATTGAGAGCGGACGGGCGCACAAAAAAAGCAGGCTGAAAAAGCCTGCTTAAAGACCGTTTGGAAACGGAGCGTTTATTGAGATACCAGCGAATTACCGCTCTTTTGGTTGCTGGTATCGAGAAACTGATCCGAATCGTTCGCTTCCTTGTACATTTCAATGATCTGATTGTAGTAGGTGCGAATATCTACGCGGCACTCTTCCAACTGACTCGCTCGGGCATCATACAGCCGATTGATTTCAGTCAGTGCTGTTTTCATCGACTCGATATCTTGCTGGAGGTCGTTCTCCAGTTGGCTGCGGAATGTTTTCTGTTCGTTGGTATCTTCGATCATCTTTTGAGTGACTGCGATGTCTGCTTCTACTGCCCGGCGTTGATCGGAAATTTTACGTGTCAGGTTTCGCAATTCGTTCAATTGATAAGGGTAATCGCGAAGGGGACGCAGAAAGTATTCCACGCCTAGCCATTCAGCATCATTGGAATCGGTGATCGCAGGCTGTTTGACACCCTTACCCATGTCGATTCCCGACAAAGCGGCAAGCTTGGGGAGAATCACTTCCGAATCTTTGGCGAAGACCACGTCCGTCTCCAGTTTCAAATCAGGATCGTTAGCCCCACCCATGAGGTCGAAACGACCGTCTTGGCTGAGGATTCCCGTACCGTTGACTTGAAAGGCTTCTGACTTGGCGTTGAATTTGACTTCTCCGACGATGTTGTTGTCGTCCTGCATCATCACAAAGCGGTCGCTGATTCGATCTGCAGCATTTTGATCGATGAAGCGGGTGATCTCGTTGGTTTTGACTTGATCAAACGTGTATTCGTCAAGCAATTCTTCGTACTCGGTGCTGTCAGGGGCTAAGCCCATCAATTCGGCTGGCAGGTAATTGGCAGCCAGCAGAGCCCGATATTTCGCCAACGCTGCGGAGTCAATATCTTCTGCCAATTCGAATAAAGGCAAGCCGGCGTGCTCACGAAAAGCGTCTCGGCTGTCGCTAGGCATCTTCTCAAATAATGTCCATTGGCCAGAAGGCTCGTAGCCTGTTGCTTTATCATTCAGCCAACTGATGACAGCAGACATGTCTCCCGATTTCTCACCGGCATCCCAAGCAGATGTGAATTCACGTTTTAGATCGCCCGCGAGTTCCATTTCCAATTCAATATAAAGCTGCTTGGTTTTTTCCTTGTCACCATTCCCACCAAGTTCTTTCGATAGCTGACGCATCAATGAGCCGGTATGAAAAAACTTGGTCGTGAATACGGGTTCCAAAGTGACTTCGCTGCCGTTGGTGTTGATGACTTTGAAGGAGCCTACGAACTCAGCCGCGGGTGGCGTCCCTCCACCAGGAACGGTGACTCGATCCGAAGCTTCGAATGCAAATAACTGCATATCCTGATTGATTTGGGAGGCGGGTGTCTTGCCGTCCGTTTCTGTGAACTTCAGCGTAATCTGTTCCCCGTTTCGTGCGGGAGAAGCACCTTCCCAAACACGACCTTTGGCTATCTGTGTGAGACGCAATTCAGAATTGACTTGCCTGAGCGAGCCTTCACCATAACCGCTGACCGTATCTGCAGGGCCGAGTAAGGCCACTGCCGTTTCGGCTTCCAAGCGGGCGAGTGTTGCTTGATTGTCCTGTGCCAATTTCTTCCACGCTTGGCGTGACTTTAAGACGCTACTAGCAGCGATGCCAGCAACGATCGAGGTTAGGAAAATTAACACGCATAGCGTGATAGGAATCCAATTCCAAGTCGCGGCTGACTTGACCAAAAAGAAGATCAGCAGGATCAGCAGCACGCCGTAAATTGCAATGGTTACTATCATGAATGATTTCCGCTCTGTTGTTCAACGTTGGTCGAACGCTAATAAATGGCAATAAACAAGGTGCCTCGAGGTTCCGTCTCACCAGAAATAAATCTGCAGAATGCTCTTATCATACGAGCAAAACAGCCCCACGAGTTTTTCGTCGGCATTCAGTGTGCCCTGAATGCATGGCAATCAAGCAACTTGCGCACAGAATCCGTACTACTTGGATGATAAATTGGGCTATATGGGGTGTCAAGTTTCCGTAATTTAGGCGGGAGTTCCCGCGTTGGCTTGGTCCGACGTTTGGGTTGTGTACTGTAGCCAACTATTCGCTACGACCGTTGTAAATCCTCAAGTTTAGGTCGCAAAATCCCGAAAATCGAAAGAGACAGTGATTTCGTCGGTACAACCGGCAGGGCCGTTAAATACCGCAGATTTAATCGCCTTGCAGCCGAATTGACAGAAATCCCGGCCATTGAGAACGTCAATGACCGTCGCCCAGATAGCTTTCGACCTCTCCGATGCCAATGTGCTAGAGGTCTGGGGAAACCATGAAACTTTGCAATCGCTATTTATCGTTGGTCATGTGCACTCTGGTCATTGTGGCTTGGGTTGCTGCCATCGGCTGCAATCGTAGCTTTTACCGTCGCCAAGCAGATTGCGACGCGCGAATGCTGATTGTCGAAAAACTCAATGATCCGCGTTGGTCCCAGATTGATCCTTCGATCGAAACGCTACCTGAATCCAGGATGTACGATCCTTTTTCCGCGGATAACCCACCGATGCCCAATGATGACCGGGCAAGTAATGAATTGATGCACTGCGTGGATGGCAAACCAGGCTATCAGTATTGGAATGTGAATGGCAACACGACCTATGTTGCCAACCCGGAGTGGCGAGCTTATTTGCCGCTCGATGAAAATGGCGTTTTGCGACTCGACTTGGATACCGCGGTTCAACTCTCATTAATCCACTCCCCATTGCTGCAAACGCAACGTGAAAACTTGTACGAGTTAGCGTTGGATGTCAGCCTTGAGAGATTTGGTTTTGATTTGCAAGCCTTTAATGCGTGGAGCGGATTCTTTCGCACCGGGGGAAGGAATTCAAGATTCAGAAACTCCTTGCCGTCAAGCGGCCCTCCGGGCAGTCCTTCCGGTTCATCGTCGTTCGAACTTGGCACTCCCGGAAGCGCTGGTCGCACGGAACTAACGAAGTTGGGGATCAGCGGTACTAATTTTGTGGTAGGGCTTGCTAACAGTGTGCTTTGGTCATTCGGCGGCGATAGTACTCAAAGGGGCAGCACGCTCATCGATTTTACGTTAATTCAACCCTTGCTTCGCGGAGCTGCCAGGCAGGTTGTGATGGAAGGCTTGACGCAAGCCGAACGAAATCTGTTAGCTGGCGTGCGGCAACTGGAAAGATTCCGACGCGGTTTTTATCTATCCATCGTGACGGGTGAGAATCCCGGTCCTGGACCGATCACAAATTTCTTGAACGCCCCGCCCACAGTCAACTTTAACGCGAGTGGTTTCCTGGGGTTGTTGCAGACGCGTCAGACCATTCGTATTCAAGAGTTCAACGTACAGTCCCTGGAAAACGTCCTGGCGCAATTCCGCGAGTATTTCCGGGAGCAACGAGTCAACCTGTTGCAAGTGCGGCAGGCTGAGACCTCGTTGTACACAGCACAGCGCCGCTTGTTGGAACTGCGAGTCAATTATGAAAATCAAAAAGACACATTTAAGCGAGATTTGGGACTGCCCCCCGATCTGTTAATGGAAATCGATGATCCATTCCTGAATCAATTTGAGTTGATTGATGACGAACTGCTGGAACGTCAGCTGGAAGTCAATGTTTTGCGAGATAAGATTGGCACACTCCTCTCAGCGATCAATCCAGAGAGTGAGGACGGGAGTTTCAGTGCTGACCAAGAAATCAAATGGACTCCGGAACTTAACGAGGCCATCCTGTCTTTGTTGCCGGCATTTGCTGGGCTGGATCCCTTCTTTGAAAAGCTCGAAGGGACTGATCGAGAATTGGTTTTGCAAGACTTTAATAAGCTCGAATCTGTCACGGAGCAGCGTAAGACAGAATTGGCAGAATTGCGGGCGGCGATCAGTGCCGGGGATGCAATCTATGATATCGAACCCTCAATCCTGCAGCCTGAATCAGTGATTCCGGTAGGGCAGCTGCGTAATGAGTTGGTCGAACTGGAAACAAAAATCAAGTTGCTGCGAGGCGCCACCGCTACGATTGTCGAAGAGATTCGGCAATTGGCGGAAGACGGTCCCAGCATGTCCTCCAAGGATATTAAGAAGAAGCTAACGGATCAGATTATTTTTGATGCACCGGAAGTGGTGACGCGGCTGGCGGATGCAGTGATTGAGCTTACTTTGCTGCAGGCGAGAGCTCGGACCAATTCGATTTCCTTGCCACCGGTTGAGCTGGGTTCGGTTGCGGCTTGGTCGATCGCCTGCCAATTCCGCAGAGACTTGATGAACGCTCGCGCGGCCCTCGTAGACGAGTGGCGGCAAATTGAACTGGGTGCCGATGCTTTGGAGAGCACATTCAATGTCGTCTTGGATGGTGCTGTGGGAACCGTCGGCAATGAGGTTAACCCCTTCAAGCTGAACTGGACTACGAATCAATTCGGAATGGGTTTCCGCTTCGATGCTCCGATCACGCGTCTGGCGGAACGGAATCAATACCGAGAAATTTTGATCAATTATCAACAGGCCCGACGCGCGTTTTATAATTTTGAAGATCAAATAAAACAGAACCTGCGTCAGACTTTACGTGTGATTGACCAAAGTAAGGTTTTATTCGAGCTCAACCGGCGTAGTATTCGAGTCGCCGTTGAACAGGTGGAATTAGCTCGATTTGACTTGATTAAACCGGTCCAACCTGGGCAGGGTGGGGGGCAAGGGAATACGCTTGGCCCTACCGCGGTGCGTGACTTGACGACCGCTTTGAACGCCTTGCAATCCGCGCAGGATTCGTTCTTGCAGGTTTGGGTGAGCTATGAAGTGGCCCGCCGCAGCTTGGACTTTGATCTCGGCACGATGCAATTGACGCCGGACGGATATTATTTGGATCCCGGCATCATCAACGCGGCTTACGCGTACCGAGCGGCCGAGGCCTTTGGAATCCCAGCTGACACCATTTGTTTACCCCCGGATCTCTCACTGATCGTACCGGAGGGGGGAGACAGTGTGATCGATGGGCCTTTGGCGAGGCCCGTGGAGGCTGAAATGGAAGCAGTTGATGGCCTCCAAGAGCCATCGCTGGAACCTTCTCTGGAACCGGAAGTCGAAGACGATCAAGCAGGAAATGGGAAAGCCGCTTCCGGCGGGGGGATTCGTTCCGCATTCCGTCGGGCCGGTTTGATCCGCTAAATAACCTGGAGACGCTGCAGGAAACGGACTGAAAACAATATTCGAGCGGAAATGGTTGCATCCAATTTTGAAATCCTTTCGAAAGCCACAGAAATCGCGACGCCACCGATGCAAATGGGTGTTTAATCCCTAGGAAAAGTACGATAGCCGGACTAAAAAACGGCAACTTGATTACAAAACCCACTAAAGGGTGAATTTTACACTTACGGGTTTTGTAATGGGGCTTGCCGCTTCGGCAGGCTTTGGGCAATAAAATCCTGCCAACGGCAACAATAATTACTCGCGACATCGCGTTATCACCACATTCTCGAATTTCGGGCAAACCATGTCGAAATCTATTGAAACATCCCTGACATCCCTGCGGAACCGTGCACCTCGCCGCCGAGGCGCTGCAATACCCATTATTATCGCAGGAACCGTGGCATTGGGTTGCTTGGCCTTCTTGATGTATTGGTCCTTTTTCCGCAACAGCAACGAAATCGTCGTTGATGCCATCCTCAAACCAGTGATCGAGGGTGAATTCGTGGCCAAAGTGCTGGATCAAGGAGAGGTCCAAAGTGCTGAAAACGTCGAGATCAAATGCCAAGTTGGGTCGCGGAACGGAAATGTCACGGTGATCGACGCCGTGAAAGAGGGTTCTAAAGTCTACGGCGGTGATTGGTTGGTGACCCTCGACAGCACGGCTTTTGAAAAAGAACTTGAGCAACAGAAGCTTGCTGTGAGTAACGCTCAAACTCAGGTGATCCAAAGCGTGGCACAATTAGAGGCTGCCAAGGCTACCAAGCAAGAGTATTTGGAGGGAACCTTTTTAGAGCAACTACGGACGATTGATAATGATATTTTCAACGCCCAGCAGACACTGACGGAGTCAGAGGCCTTTTTGGATCACAGCATCAAGTTGCAAGCAAAAGGATTCATTACGAAACAACAGCTCCGCACAGATCAAATCAACCTGGAAAAAGCCAAAAACTCTCTGGAGTTGGCCCTTCAGCGGAAGTCTGTTCTGGAGAAGATCACGAAAAAGAAAGATGTAATTCTGCTCGACAGTGATATTGCGGCTGCCGAGGTCGCGGTCAAGAACGCGGAAGAGTCAAAGCGGATTGAGGAGAATCAACTGGACGAGGTCGAACAACAACTGGATTACTGCAGTATTGTTGTTCCCGAAGGTGTGTCGGGTGAAGTTGTCTACCACAAAGAGTTTGATCGTAGAGGCGGAAGTGAATGGGTTTTGGAACCCGGTGCCCAGGTACGTGAGCGACAAGTGCTGATCAAGTTACCTAACCAAGACAAAATGGAAATTAAGGTGTTGATCAACGAGCAAAGCATCACAGCGATTCAAGAAAAGATGCCTGCTACCATCTCAGTAGATGCCCTGCCGAATGTGAATCTCAAAGGATATGTCACACGTGTGAATTCCTACGCCGAACAAGGTGGTTGGGGAAGCTCTTCTGCCATCCGCGAATACGCCGTATTCGTGCGGATTATTGATCCACCTCGCGAACTGATTCCGGGGATGAACGCATCGGTGACGATCCAAACGGAATTTCAAGCCGACGTGTTGCAGGCTCCTTTGCAGTGCATCTATGCCGCCAACGATACCAATTTTGTCCTGAGAAAGACTGGCGAAAATACTTTTGAGACAACGGAAGTAAAAATAGCCGGTGAAAACTCGATCAACGTTTGGATTGAGGATGGCGTCGATAAAGGCGACATGCTGGTCATGGATCCCGGTCAATATCGCGAGCTAATGGATCTCCCCGAGCAAGAGGTTGACGATCGGATCAAGTTGCCTGAGGGTGCCGAAGCGGCAGCGACCCAAGAGAAGGCAAAAGAAGTTGAGGCCAGCAAAAAAGCGTCCGCCGAAAAACGTAAGAGCATGAAGGATAAGTCCAAGAAGAGCGGTCAGAGGAAAGCGAAGGGCGACTCCAAAGGCAAGGAGGTAACCGGCGGTGGAAAATCGAAACGAGGCGGCGGCCCTGGTGGCGGCGGTGGCGGCGGTTCGATGGATTCCCGAATTGATGACATGATGAGCCGTTACGATTCGAATTCGGATGGCAAAATTGATAGTGAAGAGTTCGCGGAGATCGACGGCCGATTCAGTGGGTTTATTAAACGAGCTGACGCCAACGGCGACGGCGAATATACGCGTGAAGAGATCAAGAAATTCTTCGATAACATGGCCAAGCAATTTGGTGGTGGTGGCGGTGGTGGTGGCAGACCGCCAGGACGCTAGGAATGAGATGAATGATGAAGCTGCCGAGAGCCGCATAATGCGACGGCAGCAACCGGGGGATTGCCAAGCAACAAGGTTGGCGAATGTCGGCCGTAAGTGAGTCGACGCCTTTTAAATTTTGCGGATGTGTTTCGTCAAGGACACAGGCCAATTCACGCCAAGCTGGGAATACCATGGGAAAAGCCGTCGAAATCCGAGATTTGACCAAGCACTACGTGCTGAAGAGTGAAACGGTCAAAGCTCTCCGTGGGGTCAGTTTCGATGTCCCTCAAGGAGATTATGTAGCGATCATGGGTCCTTCCGGATCCGGCAAAAGTACGCTTCTGAATTTGTTGGGATGCCTCGACCGACCAACCTCGGGGTCCTACATGCTAGGCGACGAAAATGTCGCCCAAATGACCGATGATGACCTTTCTGCCGTGCGTGCGTCGCGGATTGGGTTTGTTTTTCAATCCTACAACCTGATACCGCAATTGACGGTCGTTGAGAATATCGAGGTGCCGCTGTACTACATGGGCAAACTCGATTCACGAGCCAAGGAACGATGCTGTATGCTGGCGTCCATGGTTGGTTTGGGAGATCGTCTGGATCACCGCCCCACGCAACTTTCGGGTGGACAGCAGCAACGGGTTGCGATTGCTCGTTCGATCGTCAACGATCCTGAGTTCATTCTCGCCGATGAAGCGACTGGGAACCTCGATTCTGTTACGACCGAAGAAATCCTTCAATTATTCGAACGATTGAACGGAGAAGGGCGAACCATCATCATGGTGACCCACGAAGACGAGGTTGCCGAGCATGCGAA
Organism: Planctomycetaceae bacterium; assembly: GCA_024232675.1. Lineage (GTDB taxonomy): Bacteria > Planctomycetota > Planctomycetia > Pirellulales > Pirellulaceae > CAJQPP01. The sequence continues at coordinate 2,383 of JAAEPL010000038.1, read as the reverse complement.
GCGTGTCATCCGATTACGCGATGGGCATATCGTGTCCGATGAACGCAATACCGATCGAGTGATTGCCAAATCATCAGCAGAAAATGTCGCCACGGAAGACGTTGAGTCTGCCGTCGAGCGAAGTGAAAGTCCCGCAACAAACTGACTCTCCAAAGGCCTGAAGCAATACCATGTTTTTTCGAACCTGGATTCTCGGAATTAAAAGCCTCCTGCTGCACCCCATGCGGTCGGCGCTAACGGTTCTCGGGATCATGATTGGCGTGTTCAGCGTGATCGCTCTTTTGGCGATAGGCGAGGGCGTCAGTATTAAAGCTCAACAAGATATTGAGGCGCTGGGAGCCGAGAATATTATTGTTCGCAGCATCGAGCCGCCCAACGATTCCATCGAGTTCAGTTTTAGTGCGCGAGAATTCGGAATCTCTCGCGCCGAGATGGAACAAATACGTGTGATTCCCACCATCGCTCAAGTCATTCCGGTGCGTGAATTACGCTTGCAATTTCAGTATACAGGCAACGCACTCGCCGAACCTCGATTGGGTCGGCTTGTCGGATGCACGCCCGAATATCAGGGCATTAATCGCTTGGAGGTAGACCGCGGTCACTTCTTGACTCACCCCGAAAAGCAAGCCACGGTTTGTGTCATTTCGGCGGAACTGGCAAAGTACTTTTTCCCCTACGAAGATCCCTTGGGCAAAGAGATTTTTGTGCCGGCCAAAAAGAACCGTTTCAGTATCGTGGGCGTGCTAAAAGAAAAAACGGCCACGGGTGCGGTGGGTGGCTCTTTTTCCGGACAGGATTTCGCCAACGATGTTTACATTCCCATCGAAACAATGCGCCGGTTGATGGGTGACCTAGAGGAAAAGCGATCCGCGGGATCCTTTGAACGCAAAAAATTTGAACTGTCTCAGGTGACCTGCAAAGTCAAAGATGTAAAGGACGTGCCCAAGACGGCCAAGATCATCGAGAGCACGTTGCGTCGCATGTCACCGGATCGCGAGGATTACGGGATTATCGTTCCGTTTGAATTGCTGGAACAGGCTCGTTCGACGCGTATCATGATCCAGTTGATCTTTGGCTTGGTGGCCGCCGTCTCTTTGGTCGTCGGCGGTATCGGCATTATGAACATCATGCTGGCAACAGTAACCGAGCGGACGCGAGAGATCGGTGTGAGACGTGCCTTGGGTGCTTGTCGGCGAGATATCACCCGACAGTTTTTAATTGAGACGATCGTGCTATCGGTGGTGGGCGGTTGTATTGGCATGGCGCTTGGGGTGGCATTCCCCGTGTCGGCGGAAGGCAGCAAGGTATTGGCAGACTGGCTGGCACCCGAATATTACGAACGGATTCCTACCTATTTCCGTGAAGTCGTGCCTGTATTGGTGCCCTGGTCGTTCCCGTTGGCGTTCGGTATCTCGGTGGTCGTGGGAGTCATCTTTGGACTGTACCCAGCCATGCGAGCCGCCCAGATGGATCCGATCGAAGCCCTGCGTCACGAGTAAGCAATCGCGACACTGGGGCAACGGGCCTCTACACTGAGAGTCCGTCTGTGAACGTAATGCAGTCGGTGTGGCTGCCGCGTCAACAGGATGACGGTCGACATGCCCTACTTACGATTGGTGGCGGGACTGTTCTGTGGAGCACCAGAGGATTCACCCAATCGCGGTGTCGCTTGCTGAGCTAAACTACGTGGCACCCGATCCCAGCCAAAAGGTGTGCGGGGGTTGATGAAGTTCTGCATGAAGTCTGCAACGCCTGCCAGCGTTCCATTGATCACGCGCTCTTCAAACTGGAAAACCATCTTCTGAGGATTGGTTTTTATATCGTAGTTGGGCGAATACATGTGAATCGAAATCGGTAAGAAAGGTTCTCGTGAAAGAATGATCTCTACCTTTTGGTAGGCCTGAGCATCGGTAATTTGTTTCGGCCAGCATTCCAACCAGTACTGTTGACCTTGCAGGGACTGGGGAGTCACGTCGCGGATCCAGAACCGCTCTTTCAGCTCGTTAGCCTTCGCTCCAAATACAAAAGGTAAAGGACTGTTTTTCAATCCTTCTCCCTGCGCTTCGGGTGGCAGCGTTAGTTCATAGAGACGCTTGTTTTGGAAGTCATACTCAAAGATTTTCTCGCCGTCGCAGATCCATTTTTCATTCTCGATAAAGTCATTACCTGCTTCGGCCGCTGGGCGTACGTACTGAGGTTGGTCACCGGGTTTGGCGGGTGGCCCTGAGAACTGCCACATTTCTAAAACTTCGTACATGCCCTTGTCCGGTGTCGAGTAACGGACATTGCCTTTCGAGATCATGGCAGCGACCAATTGGTTGTTACCCGGGAGGCGGAAATTGCAGGTGACGGGATCGTATTGCCAGCGTGTAAAAGCACATTT
>JAAEPL010000037.1 GCA_024232675.1 Planctomycetaceae bacterium | reverse complement strand
GCTCGGAACGCGCGGCCCTAACTGATTGATTTCGTCATCATTCATATCAACCCAAACCGTGGCGGATCCCCCATAGAGGATGGCATCATTGGTCCGGCCGATAGCCGTCAAATCATCCTTGGCTATGGGTGGTAGCGGAGCATCTCCCATCGCGCTGACCACGGAATTTAGATCCGCCCCCAATTCATACAGTTTGTGCATAACCGCCTCCACACTGCGGGCGACGATTTGTAACGAACCAGCGAGTGACTTGGTGGGCGCCACACATACCGAAAATTGTGATCCTGGCACCCCGCACTCTTCTTTGATCTGCTCAATCAGATTCGCTGGGGGTAGTTTCCCAGATTCCAGAACGAGCACCCCATGCCCGCCAGACGCTTCTTCCCAAGCATAATCTTTAAGCACTTTTTCTTTTCCACGCAGTAGACGTGCGGGTCCGGATCCAATGGCGAAGAATTTTTCAGCTTGCACCGGCCAACCGCCGTACTGGCTTCCCATGCAGGCCCGAGCGGGTTGGTCTGTCACCACCTGCACCCATGGCATCCCCAAGATACCCGGCAACAACTGTATTTGCGCCATGTCACCCATGCAAATCCGTGCCAGTTCCAAGCCAGCTATTAAACCGCCGGTCGACTCGACTCCGAAATCGACAATGTGCTCGCCCACGAAATCGATTTTCAGTTCGTCAGCCGTCTCTCGTAAGCCCTGCAAACGGCTCCATACTTTCTGATTGACCGTCGTCATTAAACTACGTCCATTTCGGTTGCTGAGTCTGACTGGGGCAGGCTGGTGGGAAAATACTCTTCCACAATCCTGAGAAATTGGCCGCGAGTGGAAACCTTCGCGACGTATCTGCGAAAGTGCCGCGCACCGTGCCGCCCTTGAGCGTAACAGCACGCATACTTCCGCATTAATTGGGTGCCTTTATCTTCGCCGAATCGCTGTACGATCAGTTCGTAATGTTTCAGCATGCAAGCCTTTTGCTCTTCCAAGCTGGGCTCCGGCGGCACAGGCTTTCCCTGCAAGGCAGCTGCCGCTTGGGAAAACAGCCAAGGTCGCCCGAGACAGGCACGAGCGATCATCACACCGTCGATATCATACCGCTGAAAGACCTCAACCACTCGCTCTGCCGAGTCGAGATCACCGTTTCCGATCAGCGGAATATTTTTCAAGTAAGGTTTTATTTTAGAAATGCTTTCCCAGTCCGCGTGCCCTTTAAACATGTCTTGGGCGGTTCTTCCGTGCACGGTCAAAGCGGCCGCCCCAGCCCCCTCCACAACTTGGGCAATGTCGATGGCGTTTATTTTATCCCGAGTGCAACCCAAACGAATTTTGGCGGTTACAGGTGTGGGAGCACAGGCTTTTACCACTTGTTCGATGATCGCACCCATCTGATCAGGAACGCGGAGGAGATAGGAGCCGCTTTTGGCTTTTTCCGTTACCTGTTTTACAGGGCAGCCGAAATTGATGTCGACGATGCTCACTTTGTACTCTTCGACCAACCTGCGTCCGACTTTGGCAAGCGTTTCGGGTTGGTTATCCCAGATTTGCACAGCCAGCGGCCGCATCTCGTCCTTGACACCCCACAGGCGATCCGGATGCTCGGCCGTATTTTCATCAAGCCATACAAACCCTCGAGCGTTCACCATTTCGGTCGCTTGCAGGCCTGTCCCGCCATAATCTCGCACCATTTGCCGAAATGCGTAGTTAGTAAACCCCGCCATCGGCGCCTGCAAAATCGGCGGGTCGACCTTGACGGGGCCGATGTGAATGGGCGGAGGAGGCAAAAAATCTGTGGTTTCGGTATGACTTTCCATGGTCTCATTTTCACGGTCGCGAGAGTTTCGTCTAGAGGCTATCTATTTTCGAGAAGCCTCTGGGCAAGCCCAAGGTGAGCCGGGGTTACGCGGCCTCAGGATTTCATCACTCGCCCACTCACGTAAACATCATCTTCTAACAATTTAGAAGATCGTTCTGTGAGCTCGAAAGCACGGCTCATCGATTCAATCCCAATACCGTTGATTGCCGATAGCGCCTGGCTCCCCCCAATAATGCGATTACCGACGAAGACATGTACTTCATCGACCTCGCCAATATCGAAGATACCGCCCAGTAGACCCGCTCCGCCCTCCACCAAGATATTCGTCATGCCACGCTTACCCAATTCATCTAACAAGCTACCTAGCCGCTTGCAGTGATCTTCTTCCGGCAGTCGCAATACCTCGCACCCCGCATCCTCTAAAGCCACAGCCTTCTCAGCGGTGTGTTTAGGTCCCGCGACAAACAGCGTAGGGAATTCCCGGGCCGAACGCACCAGCTTGGAATCGGGCAGTACCCGCAACTCCGAATCGACAACAATCCGGGTAGCGACCCGAGGCCCGGGGGGCCGCGCCGTCAATAACGGGTTATCGGCAACGGCCGTCTGGCTGCCTACGACAATCGCGTCGACCCGCCCCCGAATCTCATGCACAATCGCCCGGGATGCTTCCGATGAAATCCACTGGCTTTCGCCCGTACGAGTGGCAATCTTACCATCCAGCGTCATGGCCCATTTGGCCATCACCCAAGGTCTCTGTTTATGAACTCGCTTGAGGTAGGGGGCGTTCAAAATGCGAGCTTCATGTTGCATTAAGCCAACGTCCACTTGAATACCCGCGGCTTGCAGTTGCTCGATGCCACCTCCTTGAACCTGAGGGAAGGGATCCGCCTGTGCCACGACGACCCGTTGCACCTTGGCTTCGATCAACCGTCCCACGCACGGTGGTGTTTTGCCTGTATGGCAGCAGGGCTCTAATGTCACGTAAACTGTGGCCCCTTGGGGATTTTCAGTACACGCATCCAAAGCTTCGATCTCGGCATGCTTCTCGCCGCATTTACGGTGAAAACCTCTGCCAATTTCACGCCCCTCGCGGACGATCACACAGCCCACCATAGGGTTAGGCTCGACATGCCCTTGGCCAGCTTTGGCCAACTGCAACGCCAGTTCCATCCACTTGTGTTCTGAATCGGCGTTTTCCATCAAGCTTCGCCCAATTCCTTCAGGATCGCGTTGCTATCCCCAATCGACTTGACCGGTGTTCCTGCGTTTTGCAGCATCGTCAAATACAGGTTCGTCAGGGGCGTCTCCTTTTCGAAACGTATATGACGGCCGGTACGAAAATGCCCGCCGTTGTCACCAATCGTCATGATTGGCAGCGTATCGTGAGCATGACGATTACCGTCAGCGATGCCACTTCCATAGAGAATCGTACACTGATCCAGCAGGCTGCCTTGTCCCTCCTGGGTGGCTTGCAACCGCTCTAGAAAATAGGCAAACAGCTGCATATGGTATTCGTTGATCTTGCTGATCTGCGCCTGTTTCTCTTTGTTATTTCCGTGATGGGATAGGTGATGGTGTCCACTTTTGACGCCGATCGTGCGATAGCTTCGATTACTTCCGGCGTTGGCGAACATGAATGACATGACACGCGTTGAATCCGTTTGGAAGGCCAAGACCATCACGTCGTACAACAATTTCATGTGCTCAGCATAATCCCGGGGCACGCCTTCGGGTCGGGGATAATCAGGTACTTCGGTCTCCACGCGGTCGAGTTTCTCGACTCCTGCAATGCGTTTTTCAACATCTCGCACAGCAAACAAATACTCGTCCAACTTTCGACGATCGTCCGTACCTAATGCGTGATGCATTTTTTTTGCATCGTGCCGCACGAAATCGAGAATACTCTGGCGATATTTACGGCGTTTTTCGGAAGCAATTTTAGTGGCCTGCTCATCCCGAGTCCCAAACAGGCGGTCGAACAATGCCCCTGGGTTAATTTCTTTGGCGACTGGCGTGGTGGCCGTTCTCCATGAGATGTTGGAGGTGTAGACGCAACTGTATCCGGAATCACAGCGTCCCGCCGGGGCGCTGCCTTCCATTCCAATTTCCAAGGATGCCAATTTCGTCCCACGTCCCACATGATTGGCTAAGACCTGGTCCACCGAGGGACCGTTATGAATCCCCGCACCATCGGTTTTCTTGGGATGGGCCCCGGTAAGAAACGCGGCCACACTTCGGGCATGATCGCCAGGCCCGTCCCCATGTGCACGCGCTCCGTCAAGGGTTAACCCACTGAGCACGTTCATACGTGACTTAAACGATTCCAGCGGCTTCAAGGTCGCAGGCAAACTGAACTGAGACCCTGTGCTACTAGGCGTCCAATCCGGCATATGCATCCCGTTGGGAACGTAAAAGAAAGCCGTCCGCTGCGGCAACTCACCAAGCCCCCCTGCCTTCTTCGAGAGGGCCCAACCGATGTTGGGCGACATGGCTTCCAGCAGGGGTAATGCCAAAACGGCACCAGCACCTCTTAAGACCGTGCGTCGACTTATCTGTTTACTCACAATTCTCTCCCCTCAGCGTGCAGGCCCGGAACGACTCCGAGCCCCGAATGCTTCGCTTGTGACTATCGCGTTTATGATATCAGAAAAACAATAATCGTTCTCATAAGCATCGCGAGCAATTCCCTCAATTAAACACTCATCTGAATTGATCGGCCCTCGCCCCAACGCGTAGATGAATATTTTCTCGACAATGCAACGAATAAACTGTCGACGCTGTTTGGTTGCAATTAAAGACTGCAATTCTTTCACCGAGGAAAACTGGTCCCCATTAGCTAGTTTCCCCGAAGCGTCCACAGGTAAGCCCTCTTCGTCCTCAAGGCGAAATCGTCCATACGCATCAAAATTCTCAAGTGCGAATCCCAACGAATCCATCTTGTAATGACAGGAAGCACAATTGGGGTCCGTCCGATGCTGCTCCATGCGTTCTCGCAAAGAACCTTTTAACTCAGCCTGCGAATCCAGTTGCGGCACATCGGGCAAAGCCGGAGGTGGCGGTTCTGCTAATAAATTTTCCAAGACCCACTTCCCTCGCTTGACGGGCGAAGTGCGCGTCGCATTCGATGTTAAGGTCAGAAAACTGGCGTGAGATAACAAGCCACCCCGTTTTTTCCCAGCTAAGCTAACACGCGAAAACTCTCGCTCACGCAGCCCTTGAGTAGGCCAACCGTAGTGCCTTGCCAAGGTCTTGTTCACATAGGTGTAATCAGCCGTCAACAGCGTTGTGACTGGTAAGTCATTGCGAATAATATCGGTAAACAACAGCTGTGTTTCGCGAATCATTGAGGCCCGCAGGTGTTTCGTAAAACCGGGAAACAGATCGGGGTCGGGATCGGCTTGCTCCAAACCTCGAAGTTGAAACCACTGCATGGCGAAATTTTCTATTAACGCACTGGCTTGCGGATCCTTCAGCATCCGTTGCACTTCTGATTCCAAACGACCTTCTTCACGCAACTGACCTGCGGAGGCTATCCGAAACAAGGCCTCATCTGGCATCGAACTCCAGAGAAAATACGAAAGCCCTGTGGCTAATTCGAAATCAGACAGAGGGCGTGGGGATCCATCTTTAGGTGCCGGCGCCTCCACTTTGTAAAGGAAGTGCGGCGACACGAGCATGGCCTGCATGACCAGTTGCATGGCCCCCTCAAAAGATTCGCCATTCTCTATTCCTAAATCGAATAACGCCAATAACCGCTCCCGCTCAGACGCATAGACTCTGCGCCGAAATGCCCTTGAGCCGTGGAGGTTAATGATCTTTTCCGCACAGTCACGAGGCCGCTTTCCCTCCCCCGGTGTCACAAACAAAAAAGCACGCTGAGCTTGAGACGGTCGGGGAGCGTCGAGAGGGCCGCTAATCTTTATACGTCGAATCGCCAGGTTTCGATCTCTGCGGCTGATATTGGGAAAATCAGGATCGTAGTAATCGTTGGTAAAGGACACCCCCAGCTGGTTGCCACCCTCCTTCAAGGGGACTGTCAATTCGAGCAATTTATCTTTATCACGCCCTTTGTCGCGTCTCTTTGCTTTGACCAAGAAATTCTTGCCAACCTTTCCATTGGCAGAAAACGCCAACTTGGGCAGCTCATCACCTGCTCGCGTACCAAACGCATCAATCACGACACGGTACTTGCCTGCAACGGGGGCGTTGACCTTGCAAGTCGTCGTCCCGTTGGTGCTTAAGTAAAAACTGTCTTCTCGCAGGGCACTACCGGGAATTTTACTGAACTCTGATGCTTCAATGGTTGTTTCCAGCTGCTTTTTCGCAGGGTCGTAAATCACCGCATCCGATACCGCCTCCGCCGCTGCAAGGTATTTTTCTAACAGCAGTGGTGAAACGGAAAGCACATCACCGATGTTGTCAAACCCATAACCTACTTCGTCGACTGGGAATCCCCCCTCAAACGAATAATCCAGCTTCAACAGCTCACGAATCGTATTGATATATTCGTAACGCGTGAGCCGACGAATGGTCACCGGCCCTGCGTGATGCGTATGACCGCAGGGAACAAAAGGCAGCGAATCATCCACCCAACCTAATAAGGTTCGGCGATCCGCGTCTGTCATGCCGCCCGCATCCTCCGGCGGCATTTGATGATCGCGGACTCGGGTCGCAATGTTACGCCAGGCACGTTTGTCCGCAACCACATCTTCGATCGATCGATAGGCTTCCAAATCCAAACTACCCTCGGCAGCAGGACCAGTGTGGCAGTCGAAACAAGAGTCCTCAAGAATTGGTAATACGTGTTCAGTCCACGTGATGGGGATGGCCTGTTCGCTCGGTTCCTGAGCTAACATTGTTTGGTCGATTAACAAAACGACAACGATCGCACAGGCAAACGAGGCGGAGTGGCAGGCGATGTGAGGGATTTTTCTGGGCAATGGAAACCTGTCCGAAGTGTTCTTAACCGAATCATTTTTTCCATTATGGCCAATCGGCGACGGGTGGGAACTCCGCGGCAACCGCAACGAAAAAGATGGATGAAAATACCCTACCAAATTCAAATCCACCCCCTCAAATGGTGCCGCAAAGCGGCAAAACCCTGCGTTTTTAGTGGTGAAATTCGACAAATTTGCCAAATTCCTTGTTTTTTAGGGGTTTTAGGGGCGTCATCCCATTGAAATTTTGCTGGCTTTGGAACTTAATTGCTCATCGCCGAGACCCGAACTTAATTGCGGACCTCTCGAATAAAACAGCCTTTTAACCCTAACAAGTTTCTGTTGCTTCATCCCACAAGGAGGGAAACCCTATGCCTACTAAACCGGCCGCAAAGCCCCCAACCAAGTCCGAAATCATGAACAACCTTGCCGAAGAAACCGGTTTGACTAAAAAGGAAGTCGCCGCTGTTTTGGAAGCATTGACTAGCGAAATTGAAAAGAACATCGCCAAACGAGGCAGTGCTGGAATGTTTACCATTCCTGGCCTTTGCAAAATCGTAGTCAAAGACAAGCCTGCCTTGCCAAAACGCGAAGTGCGTAATCCTGGTACTGGCGAAATGGTATGGGCCAAGCCCCGTCCCGCCAGCAAGCAGGTCAAGATCCGCCCCCTCAAGGGCCTCAAAGACATGGTTGTCTAGTCAAACTAGATAACACAACAAAAAAGCCGCGTGTTTTCAAACACGCGGCTTTTTTTGTGCCCAGACAGGTCTACCACTGACCACTGCGACCGAATCGCTTTTATTTAATGGCAATCGCTTGGTGGAGCGGCACCAAAACATTCCCAATCAAATACTCCTCGGTAATCCGTTCAGCATGCTCTTTCAGCGGTTTGATGGCCTGACCGTAATTCATTCCGGGTTCCAGACTGCCATAGCGCCGCACCGTCAAATACACACTCAGCTGCTCTTCAGGAAACTCACCCGCGCGAACGTGAAACGTACTGGTTCGCGATTCGATGGTGATTCGGCACTGAGTTCGGCAGTCCTCGTCTAAAGCAAATTGGATGGCTGGGTCATAACCGATCAACTTGGAGCCAGCCAAATTGGTCAATGCCTCAAAGCCAGGGATCACACCCAAAGCTTCCGCCACCAATTCATTGTGGTTACCGCGGTAAGTAAAATCGAAACCGAACATAAAGTTCAGCGACTCACACTCTAATGGGCTAACCGACATGGTGTACGGTAATTGCTCCAAGACATACTCATGCTGTTCGATAGCATCGTCGTAGTTCGTCGGATTCACATATCCGGTGCAAATGCGACGGTTCTCTACCGAAGCCCACCGGTAATAGCCCTTCTCTTTGTCTTCCTCCAGCACGAACTCGCCTCGCTCGCGACTGTAGAAATTTTTCATCGTCGGATAACGCTTCTGGAGTTGCTCAAAGTAATGCATTACGCATTCGCGCCCTTTGGGCAAATCCATCTCAGTATTCAAATTTACATTAACGTAAAAATCGTCCGCGATCTCTTTGACGTGCAGCATTCACGCTTCCTCTCAGTTTTTATACCTGTATGGCTCTGGGGTTGAGCCAAAACAAAAGACGGCGGTCGCCGGCAAAATATCTACCCTGCCAGTTGCCGCCATCTGTTCGCTGATTTTACCATCCCGCCATCTGATTGACGACTGGCCAAAATGCAGGGCTTGCAACTCCCTAAACTACCCGACACCATAGGCATTGTAGCGCCATCTGGACATCTACGGGGACTAATATGTTCACAGAAATAGTTGTGTTTTCCACCGATTTGGGTTGGACAGGTATTTTAATGGCTGAGGGCCAGATTCAACGCTGCTGGATAGGCCATCAAAATCGCCAAAGCCTGTTCCGCCGGGTCGGTACAAACCACCCGATTGCCGCCGTAAAAAGCCATTCTCGAATGGTCGGTCTTTTCCAAAAGTACTGCTCTGGCGAGCGCACCTCGTTGGACAGTCTGAGAATTGACGAATCCTGGATGACCCCGTTTCAAAAACAGGTCACCCAGGCCTGCCGGTCGATTCCTTGGGGACAGGTGTTAACCTACGGACAACTGGCAAAAATTGCTGGCTCACCTCGCGCCAGCCGTGCGGTAGGATCGGTAATGGCCAACAACCGTTATCCGTTAATCGTGCCTTGCCACCGAGTTTGCAGCAGCACTGGCATTGGAGGCTTTTCAGCCCCCAATGGAATTGCCTTAAAACAAAGCCTATTAACCAATGAGGGGCTGACGCTGCTGCCGACGTCCTAACGCCACAGAAAGCCTGCTAACGACGTTGGCAGGCCAATGCGACATAATTCGCATGACTGCCTCTCTCAGCGTTAGGCACTGCGGTGTGAGACAGCCTAACTGGCAGTCCATGATCTGCCCTGGGAACGCTTCACGAGGAAATAAGACGACCCGCCAGGAGAAATAGTCACGGCGCAAAAAAAAGCGTTAGTTGCCAATTGGACAACTAACGCTTTGTTGTTCCCTGGCACCGGGATGCCGAGGCATCCCGGTGCTCAGTTACAAGCTCAGTCGTGAGCGCCTATCAAAACGGTTGACCCAGAAACCATTGCTTTGATAAGTCTAATGCTCGATACCCAGGAGGGAGGGTTCGTGTTGGATTCCCGCATTGCCAACACAAGACGACAGAGCTTTCCGTGTATTAAATCTGTTCCTGTTCCATCGCGGAATGGACTGATCAGATCGCGGTCTGGCAAACGATTCAACACTTCGTTTCAAGGGTTTGTTTCCTCGTTTGCGAAGCTAGAATTACTGGAGTAATCCCGCTGCAGCAAGACCGATTTCTGCAAATCTTGGAAAATCAAGAGAGCCCGATAGCAGTTACCAAAAAATTGTCACCTGACATGCTTTCGTCGAGTTGCGGGTGGATTTGAAGCGACCGCACATGGGCCCTGCAACGCTAGCAAAAAAAGGGCCGCCGATCTTAAGGATCAACGGCCCGCAATGTAATTCTCTATTTGCTTCAGGTTCGTCGTTATCTACGACGTGAGCGATCGGTCCGCTCGCGACTAGAGCCTCGACGTTGCCATGCGTTGTCGAACTGGAACGAGTCACCAACGAGCTCTTTAAATTTCTTGCGTTGATCGCTGTCCAGCACTTTCAGGATATCATCTTCAGCATCCTTAACCAATTTCTGGTATTCCTTTTGGAGCTTCTCCCGTGCTTTCTCAACCGCTTCCTTCAATTCATCCCGTTGCTTGTCAGAGATATCCAAATCATCCAACAGGGCTTGGTTGTCAAATACGCCGCCTGCTCCTGAAAACCGCCCGCTACTTTGGTAGCCGAGTTGCTTCAGGCGAGTCTGTTGATGGGGCAACAAGACATCATTAACGCGCTCTTCGTACGGCTTCATTCTCTCTTGCATTTTCTCGCGAATATTTCGGAATGCTTCGCGACGGTCGCCGCCACTGTCCTGCATTTCCGAGAACATATCTCGAATCTCCTGCATTGCCTCTTTTTGGAGGTCTTCCAGTTCTTCGATCTGATCGTCGACCAATTCAAGTTCCTCTTGAACTTTCTTATCGGTGAGAAGACCAAATTGGTTGTTCCCGCCCATCATTCTCATCATGCCCGCCGTACGGTTTGAACCGCCACGCTGGGCAAAAGCCACGTCGACACTCAACATACTGAAGACGGCGGCAATTAAGATCAATCCGCAAGTGTTTTTAACTGACATTGGATTTTCTCCAGGCCTTTCTTTAATCACTTTAAAAGTAAGCTTCCGCGGATGCTCCCCGCAATCTCGAGAACATACCAGTAACGTTAAACCGTTGGATACGAGTGAGGTTTCGTTTACGCGGAGCTTTTTCAATATTTTCTAAGCATTCCTGCAGATCTTTCGATTAGCGGGGCGACTGGGCCCTTAACTCCGCCTGATTTCTCGATTGGGGAGGGCTTAATTCAGGCAAATTGGCCAATCTTGAACGATTCACTGGCTCATTTGCCTTTAGCCACTCCAAGGTTTGAGCGGAGGGTTGGTCGATCGTAAAGGTCTCGTTCCTCTCAGGATCTTTCTTAGAACGCAAAATTACGATCATTTCCATCTGATCAGCGGTTTGTGAACTCGCCGGTCTGACAGGCACTGTCTTACCGCGATAAACGGCCGAGTTAATCGGGACTCCGCCACCGCGATAAACTGGCTGCGAGGCCGGCGGAGCCATTTCGTTGGTGCGGGCTACGACATTGCTGGTCCGCTGCGCTGGATGATCTAATTTCCCCAAAGACGATGGAGTCGTATTGCCGCGCCCACTCACTTGGCCAGATAAACCGGGGGCTGGACTGTTGGCGGCGACTTGTTGTCGACCCGCACTCTCCTCAAACAGATGCGTCAAATTCGTTTTGGCAAACTGCCAATAAACCGATTGCAACCCTGTATAAATCCCTTCATCCACCTCCACCGCTGCGGCATTGCAAACACCGATAAGCTGGCCACCCGCAGAAAATAAACCACCGCCGCTGCGGCCATCGATTGGGCGGCCAACGATATCGTATTTCTTGACACCGGAGTAAGTTGTTACCGATTTTAAAACGCTGCTGCGTAAACTGGGGTCGGCACCGCGATCACAACCGACACTGAAAATTTTGTCGCCGCTATGCACCCGCAAAACCTCCGGAGCAACCGGCACTGGCTCGATCGCCAAGGGGCACGGTATGGCAACCAAGGCAATATCGTGATCCTCCGCATCGTAATACATCAGCTTGCCGACAACAGTCGTTTGTTTTCCTTGAGCGATTCCTATCTCTGCATTGATTTTGCCTCGCCCTGCCGAGTCGCGAAAGACATGACCGCAAGTCAAAACCAAAGCTTCGTTTTCACGTCGATGAATAATGGTGCCTGTAGCCAGCGAGACGCCCTGTTGATCTTCCACTCGAAACCGAACCGATGCCGCCATCGCGCGTTCCTGCGGTGTCAAACTTTCCGTATCAACTTCCGTTGGTGATGCGGCAGCAACGCCTTCGACGTCCGCAGCTCGATTGGAAGCGACCGCACTTGTCGACGCGGGTTGTTGAACATTGCTTGGCTCGGTAATCATCGCCTGCGACTTGGTTACCATCTGCCGTAACGAATCGTAATTCAGCGCGCCAGTATGCCTCGCCAATACCTGATTTCCGTTGATAACCATCACGGTGGGGGTACGATCAACGCGGCATTGTTGCGCGTAGCCTTGATGCTGAACGATATTAATGGTCGAGACGGCAACGCCCTCCCGCCGCAATTGCTCAATTCCTGGTTCGGTTTGCTTGCACGGTGGACAAGAATCCATGGTAAAAAACAGCACCTGCATATCTGTCGTCGCTAAGGAAACGAAAGACAGCAACAACAACTTGGAAATCAGCATTCACATCCCTCCTTGGATGGCCATGATTCTTCGCAAAACGCCTAAAAAACTCCAGCATCCATGCTGTTGTTGAGAGCCCACTCAAAGCGAAGAACTTAGTTGGCACAAGATCTACAAGGTTGCGACAGACGCCGAAAGACTAATCAGACCGACCGAGTACAGTCGGAGAAGCGGTTGCCAACTCGCTAGCCGCGTCAAATAATGCTCAGTACGGGAGTTGCGCAGCCAGACCAGAGGAAAACTAACTATCGTTTTTTTTCAAAAACCGAACCTTTCTGGTCAAAATCGCTCAAGACCCACCCGCTATCATGAAACGACATCACCCCCAACTGCTATCAAATCAAATCCCGGGACCCTTCTTTCATGGCAAACCAAATCGCTCGCACTTTGCTTGCCCCCTTACTTTTGGGAATGTTTGTTTTTGGCCTGGCACTCCCCTGCTTGGGCCAAGAAGCGGACGTGCCCACAAAGTTGCAAGAGAGGGACGAAGAATTTAAGCGACCCGTGGTCATCGTTTTCGAGGGCCCCATCGATTACCAAAACACTTCTTACTTCAAGAATCGTTTGTCGCGAGCCAAACGCTATGGAGCGGATTTGGTGGTGGTTGAAATTGATAGTCCAGGGGGC
>JAAEPL010000036.1 GCA_024232675.1 Planctomycetaceae bacterium | reverse complement strand
ATCATCTTGCGGACGCTGGATGGTATCACGCTGATCGGTCGCACGATGGAATTCGGATTTGATATTAAGTCCGATATTCTTGTCGTACCTGCTGGTACGAAATTTACAACGCTGGACGGTAATCCGGAGAAGAGTGGGTTTACGTTCGAAGCGAAATACGGATTTGCAGGGGCGAATGCCATTGGAAGACCTGTCATCGTAGATGGGGTTAACGAGAAGGGCCTCAGTTTCGGTGCCTTCTATTTTTTAGGCCCCGCCAAATACGCGGAGCTTACGTCTGCCAATCAGGGAAAGGCAATATCCAGTGAGGAATTGGGGAATTGGCTGCTCAGTCAATTTGCCACGGTGGCAGAAATCAAAGCGGCGTTGCCCGGCATCGTGGTCGTCGGTACGGAAATTAAAGAAATTAGTGGCATCGCGCCGTTGCATTATGCGGTAACCGATGCGACAGGTGCTGCCATTGTTATCGAGTACACGCAGGCTGGGTTGAGGATCCATGACAACACGGTGAATGCCGTGACGAACAACCCGACTTACGACTGGCAACTAACGAATCTCAGAAAATATATTGGGTTATCAGCGGTCAACCGTGAAACGGTAAAGGTCGGTCAACAAGAATTGAAGCCCTTCGGGCAAGGGACAGGGATGTTTGGATTGCCGGGGGATTTTTCTTCGCCATCCCGTTTCGTTAGAGCGACGGCGTTTGCCAATCACGCGCTGCCTTCGGCCAACGCAAACGAGGGTGTGTTTCGGGCGTTTCATATCATGAATAATTTTGATATTCCCAAAGGCGCCATCCGGGAATCGGATAGTAATACTCTGATGGACTATACGGTTTGGACTTCGGTCACCGATACAAAGAACGCAGTCTACTATTACAAGACATTTAAGACCCAAGCAGTCGAACGTTTGGACGTTCGTAAAGCTCTCGTCGATTTGAAATCACCAAAAATCATTAAAATGAAAACCGAATTTTCGGTCACGGACCGTACTGACGAAGTCCGTCAGTAATCATCTGTGCCGTACTCCCTCGTTGGTCCGTTTGAGCTTTGAGGGAGTTTGGGCCAGTTAAATTTTCCCATTTAACAAGGGGGAAGCTGCATGCTTTCCCAGGACTCGTTTGAAGCGAGGCAACCTCCCCCGCCTTGGCTTTCCTTTTTAGTGTGGATGGGGGTAGTGGCGCTGGGATTTATTTATGTCGCCGGCGTGCTTTGCGGGCGTGAATCTCTGCTGCAATCGGGAAATTGCCAAACCTTAGATTTCAGCATGGTCCTGGTGATTTGCGCTTGCTTATACGGCCTCGGTCCGCGGTTTAATTGGCCCCCTGTGAATCGATCATGGGGAGGCATCGTGCGATGGAACGGAATCGCTTACGTGCTCCCGTTTTTTGCCGCTTTGCACTGGGAATTATTGACCCGTTTTCTCGGAGCGCAATTTTCGCTGAAAGCATCCGACCTCAGCAAGCTGGAACCACGTTCGGTTTGGATTTTGGTTCTCGCGGCTTTGATATTCGGCAGTTTGCTCGCTGCAAATATAGTCTGGGCATGGCAAGCCAAGCGACTGCCAATCTATTGCGTTTGGCTCCTGGGAGTTCCCTGTCTGGTGGCATGGGCCGGTTGGCAACGGGACGATGGGGCTTATTTACACGTGCATCACTATTGCTTGGGAATTTACATGCTTCCGTTACTGCAGTTTCGAAATCTCATCTCGTTGATTGCTCAGGCTGTTTTTTTGGGCCTGCTTGTGGAGGGCATCAGTCGTTGGGGAATGGATCCGCTTTGGTACGCCTAACCATTCCAAATTTGGCATGGAAAAGGCTGGGCTAGGTAATGGAAGATCGATTAAATAATCAGGCAGGCATGGTAAGCCCGTTGGGAGAAAACGGCGTAATTTTTAACGCCCGCGGGTATTTCCTGACTGCTTTGGGAAAAAAAAACAAACGGCCAAGGAATCCCCTATTTATCTTTTGTTACCCTTGTTACACTCCTAGTCCAACTTTTGGTATTACACTCCACTGATTTACTTTTTTATGAGAAAATTGCCCCCGGCAAAAGCAATTGCTGCGGGGGAAGTTTTACTTTCGCGGGTTCTAGAATAACAATGCATTTAGAACGCGGCACGGCCGGCAACATGTTTGCTGCTTTGCCTATTTCTGAGGCTTGGATTACTTAACGTTCCGCACCATTGATTCCCACCATTGATTCCCACCATTGATTCCCACCACGGACTGAACAGTTATGAGTAAATGCGATCGCATTGTGGGTCTAGCCACAATTTTTTTGATCGTCGGAGCCCTATTTTCTGTATCGCAGACTTACGATTCAGGGTTTTCCGGCAGTACGCAAAGCTTGGTACTGCCAGAGGCAAAAGTAGAGCACCCCGAAGTCGAGATGCGTTCTTCGTCCCGTCAACAGATCGTTGAGTCGGTTCCAGATCTTTCCACGCTTACTTCAGTGGTCGCCCGCAGATTCTAAAAGTGGCTTTTCTGAGCTTGGCTGTGAGCAATGGCACAGGATGTTTGTTGTCACATCCAAAGCTTCTTTTCGCACTGATTTATCAATCTTATATAGCGATATTCGTTGGGCAACTGCACGATCGCCCCGTTCTTCTGCGGAAACCACGTCACACCAAAGTATCTGCTTGGTTTTGCTGCCCGTTGCCTAGCCCGACAATGAAGGTACCGATCAATCTGGGGTTGGCGAGGCACATCCTTTAGGATGAGTGTTTTCGCAAATTTGGGTGGTAGCTATGAAACCGGAAATGTGGGCGGTGTTAACCGCGATCTGCTGGGCTGTCGGTTCAGTTCTAGAAAAAAAGGGGGTGAAGCTCGGTGAGTTTACGCCGGTCATGGGCACGACGATTCGCACCGTGGTTTCATTGACTTTGCTGCTTGTCCTCTCTTTTTCTTTTTGGGGTGAAGTGAAAACGGCCGGTTTGAAACCTGTTTTATTGATTGCAGTCGGGGGAGGCGTGATTGCAGGATGTTTGGGAATCGTATTTCTTTATTCAGCATTAAGGGATGGGCAGATATCCATTGTGCTAACGATCGCTTTTTGTTTGACACCCGTCATTGGGGCAATTTTGGGTTGCTTATTCTTAGAAGAGCGTTTAGGTCTAGTCCAAATATTGGGGATCGTAATGTGTGTTGCAGGTGCGGCTTTGGTGACCCTTTTTAATTTACCTGCCGTGAAATCGTGAGCTCTAAGCAGTCTCCTTGGCTACCGTTAGGCCCTGATGTTTGGCAGTCAATTGCTATGGGGACGGCACTCTTTTCAATAGCACGTCGCAGGCGGGTGTCTGAGTTCCAATTCAGACAAAAATAAAAACGCGGTCACCCTGCCCTGCTCTTAAGTCAACTAAATAAGTTCGTCGCTCAAGAGAACGGGTATTTCTTTCGCGGTGACCGCCGAATGGGTTCAGGCCGCGGGAATTTCCGAAGTGCAATGAGGGCAGCGAGTCGCCTTGATGGGGATGGAACTGAAGCATTTCGGACAATCTCTAGTCGTAGCTTCTTCTGGCGTGTCTGCTTTGCGTTTCATGCGATTCATGCCCTTGATCACCATGAAAATGCAAAATGCCACAATTAAAAAATCCAAAACGGAATTGATGAACGCACCGTAATTAACGGTAACGGCTGCCGTGTCAGCTGTCTTTTCACTTAGAGCAATGGATAATTTGGAAAAATCCACATTGCCCAATAACATGCCGACAGGTGGCATGATCACGTCGTTAACAAGCGAAGTCACGATTTTACCGAAAGCACCTCCGATAATAATCCCGACGGCCATGTCGACAACATTTCCTCGCATCGCAAACTCTTTAAACTCGTTGACCATTCCCATTGCTTTGTTCCTTTGAATAGAGGTAGGTGAATTTTTTTAAGTGCTGGCCTGGTCGAGGGCAGCACTATCGAGAACTCGGCGAACTCTAATTAAGATAAGCGTTCCGTTTGCCCAGTGCGATATGGCGCACCTAGAAGATGCTGTGAATGTCTGTTGAGTAGGCAAGGGGTTTGACGGATGAGCCAAGCGAAACCTCGCCGCCCTCAAACTAGCGTTTAGAGACCAGGTCTTTGGAACGTTGCCGCAGGAATAACTGGTGCAGTTCGGAGACGACATCAGGATGGCTGGCGGCCAGATTTTGTGTCTCCCGAGGATCGTCAAGTAGATGAAAAAGCTGCCAATCAGCGATTTGAGTGGGTGCTCCGGCGCCATATTTTACAATTTTCCAAGCTCCGTATCTTAGCGCCCAGCGGTTCGTTTTTTTATTCCAAATCCAATACAGGTCTCGCGATGGAAGCGTTTGATCATCAAAAATGGCAGGCGTTAAATCGATACCGTCCCAGTCGTAATTGCCGTTTGCCTGCTGACCGATCAACGCCGCTAAGGTTGGGAACCAATCAATGATATGCACGGGTTCCTCTACGGATTTCGTCGCGATCTGCTTAGGCCAATTGGCAAAAGCGGGAACGTGAATTCCGCCTTCCCAAACATCGGTTTTTTTCCCACGCATGGGTAAGGTTTGGTTGAATTGGCTCAGCTTAAGATCGTCGGGATAGGCCCTGCCCGGCCAGTTTACTTGTGGTCCGTTATCGGAGGAGAAAAGTATTAAGGTGTTTTCTCGTTGTCCGGTTTCCTCAAGAGCTTTCACAATTTGACCGATCGCGTGGTCCAGATGATGCACTGCGGCTAACAGCAGTCTTTTTTCGGGATCTTTTTCTCGCTGAATGATGCCTTGTGGATCATGAAACCAAGGAATCCCGTCTTCCCGCGCCCAGCGATCCGGCCGCATGGTATCGATCGCCGTAGGTTGCTCCGTGAAAGGACCGCGTTCATCCAGTGGGGTATGCACAGCATGGAAAGCTAGATAGAGAAAGAAAGGGCTCTCTCTTTTCTGGCTGATGATCTTGCATGCTTCCGTGGCAACTAAATCAGTAGCGTGAGTTCCGTTTTCATTGCCTGGGATTTGCTTGAGGTCTCGATGCCAAGATTGTTCAAATTTACCGGGTCGATAACGGTGATCGTACATTCCGATGGCTCCCGCGAGTGAGCCGTAACTATGGTCAAAGCCAAAGTGGTTGGGGCCATGGTTTGGGTCCGATCCCAAATGCCATTTTCCGCAAAGGTAGGTTTCATAGCCAGCTTTCCGAAACATGCTGGCAAGGGTGGGAGTCCCTCGCGGAAAGGCGGGAGCATTATTGGCTGATAGAGCTTGCGGCCCAAAACGCCCCGGGTATCTGCCCGTCATGGCAGCCACGCGAGTCGGTGTACATTGTGGCATCACGTAGTGATTCTTAAATATCACGCCTTGGTTCGCCAAGCGATCTAAGTGCGGACTGTATACATTGGGATTATTAAAACCAATATCTGCCCAGCCTTGGTCGTCACTGATAATGACAATGACGTTGGGACGCGCGTCTTTGTCAGCAGCGTTGATGTGTTGCTGTGCGAGTTGCGGCAATATAAGAATGGCAAAAATTGCAATTTTGAAAATGGAATGCGTCATCATTTCTTCTACCGCGGCTGACAAATCGTATGAGCTCGAAAAGCGGCAACTTGAGGTTGCCTTGCTTTTCGTAGTATCCGTTACTGGCGTTGGGAATTCCAGCGTGGGAAGCCTGTTGGGTAGCTGTTTTCAACGGCGTTGCGGTTTCTCGCAGGAATTGCCATATCGGGTCTGAGGCGACGGGGAAACAAATTTTCCAATTCCTCCAAATATGCGTTCTGGGAAATCAGCTTGAATTCTGCCACCGTGGCATGTGTGACCTATATTCTGAAGCAAGCAATTAAAAACTCCGAGTTGGGAGTCGATGGAAGGGAGAATTCATTATCGAAGTCGCCACGCTTGCTCCCTCCCGCGACGGGTCCGCTCTAGCAAGTGCTTTTTAAGTAGTATTTATGAAAAGTCGTCGACTTAGTGATATTGATAAGCTAAAGGGCTTGGCCATATTCCTCGTCGTGCTGGGGCACATCGTAGCTCGGCAACCGCCAACCGGTAACGAATGGTACATGCGGTTAAAAGATTCGCTCTATCTGTTTCACATGCCCCTGTTCATGTTTCTGTCTGGGCTGATCGTTGCTTATTCCCGCAAGCCAATTGATTCCTGGGCAGCTTATTTAGGCTACGTCAAAGGGAAGTTCTTGAGGTTGATGCCGGCTTACTTACTTTTTTCACTGATTGTATTCGTTGGAAAAATGACGATGGGGCGTGTTATGCACGTCGATAATGGGGTGGAATCGTGGTGGAATTATTTCGAGGTTTTGACGAACCCTTTGGGGTCCTACTGCGCCTATCTTTGGTACATCTATGTGTTGTTTTTGTTTTGTGCGATTGTGCCGATCGTTTACCGGCTAACTCGCGAACACATAGAATGGGTTTTACCTCTGTGTTTGGCGGTCCATTTTCTTGATTTGCCTAGTTGGTTCGGCATTTCTAGTTTGGGCGAATACAGTTTGGTTTTTTTCCTCGGCTGTTTGGCGGGGGATCATTACGAACGATATTCGGAATGGATCGCACGTAACGGAGTATTCTTTGTCGCTCCTTTCCTCGTGATCATTTATTTTTCAGTGCCCTGGGGGGCGCCCAAATTGTTAATGGGTTTGTTATCGATACCTGCCTGCCACGCGATGGTTGGGATTCCTGCTGCCGATCGCTGGGATTTTTTGAAGACGCTGGGTGCGTATACCTTTCCGATCTACTTGATGAATACCCTGTGTATCGGTGTCACCAAGGGGGTGATGTTGAAATGGGTCAGCTGGGACGGAATTAACTTTTTATGGTTCGCTCCGTTGCTGTTGCTGGCGGGTATTTGGGGTCCGATTCTGATAAAGCAACAGATCCTCTCGCGTTCCCAAACGCTAAATCGCATGATCGCCTAAGCGGACGAAGTGTATTTCGGGTACCGATTTCCGGAAAGCCTGTTCCTTTGTGTGAACTGCCAAACCGCCTTGTTTCCGGTTGTCCTGATTATAGGCGAATATGCCGGTCCCGTTGATCGTTACGCTGGTTTGTTTGGCTAATTTGAAGGCCGGTAGGGAATATGTGACGCACGTTTCAGTATGGAAAAACAAAGAAAAAAATACTTCGTTGATAATTCGGTACAGGGGGCAATTCTTGTCCGTCTGTGCATGTATTTCGTGCTGTTCGTCCTGTCGGCAGGAGCTTTGCTGTTCTTCGTCGAAGCGTTGATCGATGATCCGCGGAAAGCCGGGGCAAACTTTCTTCAACGCTACGGACCAACCATCCTGGCGGGGCTAGTTTTGACACCTATTTTCTTCCTCGATCTATGCAAGTTAACGAATCGATTCGCGGGACCGATGGTCCGCCTGAGGCGTTCGATGAATGCATTAGCGGACGGTGAGGAAGTCAACCCGCTTCACTTTCGAGACGGAGATTTTTGGCAGGAGCTCGCCGAGGATTTCAATCGCGTGATCGCTCGCCTGGAAACCGCGGAGCAGATGGCTGCCGAACCCACTACGCAAATCACAGACGTTCCTGAGATGGAGAGTGTCTGAATGTCAAACGTACCTTCCAAGGTTAAAAAAATAAAAAGGCAGCGACGTCAGGGGGCCGCGGCGGTGGAATTCGCCGTAATCGCACCCCTGTTTCTTTTATTGCTGGCCGGCATCGTTGAGTTCGGGCAGGTCTTTCGGATTGAACATGCCCTCTCGACCGCCAGTCGGCGGGGAGCGAGAGCCGCGATGTTGGTAGGGGCTGAAACCACCGCCATTCAACAAAATATCAATGATCTTGTTGTCACTCTCATTGGTGTTGAGCCGCAGGACGTTTCGGTGGCAGTTGCCGTCAACGGTCAGGAGGGAGTCAATGTCTGCGACGCGGAACAAGGTGACGAAATTTGTGTCACAGTCAGTGTCCCTTATTCTGAAGCCGGGCTTGGTTTTTTTGCAACCTTTTTCTCGGATGCCACACTGTCTTCAAATTGCCTTTTTGAACACGAGTAACTGATGCCAAATAAATTAAGAAAATCTATTCGGTCAACGCGGCGTCGCGGAGCGATTTCTGTTTTCGCTGCGTTTTGCTTGATTATCGTGATTGCATTTCTCGCGTTTTCTATCGATTTGGGTTACCTGTCGGTTTCAGAGAGTCAGTTGCAAAATGCGGCTGATAGCGCGGCGATCTCAGGCGCCAAGGCATTACCTGATCGCGAGGCCGCCATTGATGCCTCCATAGAATGGGCTGCCAAGAATTTCGCGGCTGGAGAAAATGTTACGGTGTCACGAGATGACGTCGAGATTGGATTTTGGGACGAGGACGCGGCCACCTTTACCGCAGTCAACAGCGACTCATCTATTTCACCGAACGCCGTTCGTGTGACCTGTAGAAGAGATGAAGAGAGCGATAATTCACTGAAGCTGTTTTTTGCACCCATCCTAGGTACCAGCCACGCTAATATTCGCGTCTCCGCAGTCGCTCGTAAGAAATCCGGGTTTTGCGGCGGCATAATATCAGACAATCAAATATATCTGGGTGCACAAGGGAATATTCCCACTCGTGTTGATAGTTACAACTCGTTAGCGGGCAGGTATCAAGATCAAGATCCTCGGCAGCATGGTGACGTCTGTGCGAATGGGAAACTAACCCTGCAGAATAATGTCTATGTCGATGGCAGTGTGAAGTGGTGGAATGGATGGAGTCAAAGTCACAACAATCCCTACGGCAATGATCGACATGAAGTATTGGGAGAACTTACGGAGTTTGATGACAGAATTCAGTTTGCTCCTGCTGTGGTCGGGGATGCAGAGTCCAATAACCTGAATAATTCGCTGCCACTCAGCGATAACGGTTGGCCTGTGCTCGACAATGATCGCGACTTTTACGTTGGTTTCATGGAGAGAAACAGTAACTGTTCTAGCGGTTCCACGAAAGGCAAAAGCAAAAGCAAAAGCAAAAGCAAAAGTAGTTCTTCTGACGATGACGATGACGGCGACGGAAGCAACCGTATCCAGCTGCGGTCGACAGTGATGATGCTTAGCTACGCCGTAAATCCACGTGTGAATACTGGTTTGTTACTCGGCAACGACAAAAACAAAAACAAAAACAAGAGCAAGAGCAAGAGCAAGAGCAAGAGCAAGAGCTATGACGTTGATGATGACGGCTGCGGGAACCCAACGCCCCGTCCCGATGCGATCACATTGCCGCCCGGCACCTATTATTTTCGCGAAATGAAAATTGATAATAACGCAGTGATTAATATCATTGGCCCTACTTACATTTATGTCGAAACCAAGTTTGATTTCCGCACTGGTTCGATTCGGAATTTGACCAATCGTCCGATCAATCTGCAAATTTATCCGATGGGAGTAAACCAAAAGTGTTATCTGCCGCGGTCTGGTGAAATGGAAGCGGTGATCTATTCGACGGTATCGCAAATCAGGACCCATCTAAGTACCGGTTTCGATTTTTGTGGGAAAATAGTTGGGAAGAAGATCTTGGTTAAGGGAGCCAACCTGCATGTTGACGAATCCGTTTCCCTGGGTGATTTGCGCGGCGTTAATTCTGCGGGTGGAGCAACCGGATTGTTTCTGGTTCAGTAATTAATTCGGAAATCCTCTTTGCGATTTTCCCAATGAGTTTCCATTCGGAGCGAGAGCTGTTCAAACGGAAAATCAACCTGCCCTTTGCCATTGGTATTCTCGTGGCTGTGTTTTTTGGCGTAACTATGCGGAAGGCACGATCCCAGCGGCTGCCCTCCGGTTTGGCAGCGAAGCCCATTTTAGAAGTAGCAAGCCAAACGATCGATTTGGGTGTGTTGCCAGTTGGAAAACGCGTGGATGTCTCTTTCGCCCTAGCTAATACCGGGGGTAAGAGAATTCAAATTCATGAAGTGGATCGGGAGTGCGGTTGTGGGGAAACCATTCGCCGTTAAATGACTCTAGGTCCTCGATCCAGTAACGCATGGATCGTTAGTTTTGATCCTGCGTTTGCAGTCGGCCATACGGAAAATACCACCAGTTTTATTGCGAGTGGTCCGGCTTTGCCGCGATTTGAATTGAGCGTCATTGCCAACGTCAAACAGCCCAATCAAAGGCTTGGCTCTTCGGTACCTGACCAAAGTGTTGCTTCGGTATTGGTAGGCGATTTGCAAACTGCTACCCAGTGAATGTTGATGCCGACCAGGTAGCCTCAATGCCGTCATTAGATTCGGTTGAAACGGGCTGCCGATATGAAATGGGGCGTATAAAAAAATACGTGCCTCTCCCCTCCGCGCCTTCCCAGCACTTTCTTTTCGGGGTCGGTTCACGCGCGATTCCATACCGCGACTAGTCCTCGATTCAGCACATTTCGCGTGGCAAGCACGCGATATCTCCTCCGGATGCTCCGTTCAGTTAAACGGTATGTCCGGCGTATCTCCTAACGCCTTGATGCGATTTAATGCTTCGGCGGGAATTTTCTGTGGGCGACCATTTTCGCTGTCGACAAGAACCCAATCCGTTTGAGCATGAGCTAATAAAAGCGGCAAAGCTGCTTCGCTTTTGCGGTGGAACGTGTATTTTCTTTGACAGCCCACTTTGCGAGTCTTGGCGATCCAAGTGGCAGCAAGCACCGTATCGTTGGCAAATGCTGATTGCCGATACTCGATATGATGGCACTTTGCGACCCAATTGCAGGAGGCGGTGCCATTTAATTCGTTGCCGAATCCTGCTGAGTCCGCATGTTCGATTGCAATATCCTGCATCCACTGAACGTAGACGATGTTATTGACGTGTCCATTGACGTCCAGCATCGATGGCTGCACATGTATTTCTTTAATTAGAAAAGGAGGCATTTTTGATTTGCAAAACGGAGTTGCTGGGGATGGACGCTGGCGGACAGAGCCTTTTTTATTCTGGCCAGTGGCTGACTGGAATGCTGGACGACCAAAAAAGATTACCATCTCGGCAAAAGATTTTTAACCCAACAGCAACGATTCTTTCGTTGCGTCGCTGTTTGTTAATCGCATGTTAGGGCAATTGCCGATCATTGGGATACTGAAAGACCAGTTGTAGTAGGCGGCAAGTGACGAATATTCGGGCGGGCGATGAGTTCCCCTTTCATCATGTTTTGCGACTTTGCGGAGAAAACGCTAGTGAGAGATAAGAAACACAAGCAGATCATGCCTGCGGTTGATGATTTCTACATCGATAGCAAGGGGCGAACACGTTGGTTGGCTAACGATAGTTTGGGGGAGTTGTTGAAGCAGCTTTATGCCTTTTTAGTCATTGGTAATTATGAAGAGAGTCATGCAGCCCGGTATCCCCGGTTAGCTCACGCCATTTCACGGTATCCAGAATCGGTTCTGCAATTAAAGGAGGAGGAGCGGTTGCAGGAAATTTCAGGCGTTTCAGAAATTATTTCCGGGAT
Source organism: Planctomycetaceae bacterium (assembly GCA_024232675.1). Classification (GTDB taxonomy): domain Bacteria; phylum Planctomycetota; class Planctomycetia; order Pirellulales; family Pirellulaceae; genus CAJQPP01. The sequence continues at coordinate 3,215 of JAAEPL010000036.1, read as the reverse complement.
CATCCGTGAGCTGATCGAGACTGGCACGTGCCGAAAAATGGAAGTCGGAGATGAATTCTTTACGCCGCCTCCGAAAACGGTTTTGGAACTGGTGGCAATTCCCCGATTGGGTGCGAAGACGGCCAAAAAGCTCTATCAGGAATATGGAATTGATAGCTTGGCGGCATTACGAGCGGCGGCCTGCGATGGTTCCCTTGAAAAGGTCGATGGAATTGGGAAAGCTATGGTTGCAGCGGTTTTGGAATTTGAGGAATAAAGCTAATAACCGGCTTTGAGTGACGAAGAAGTCGTGTCTGGTAAACACTGATGTTTTTGAGCAACACCGGAAAAAATAAAACCTTGTCGCAGTGTCGTGCCTGAGCCAACGATTTAACGACTGAGCTGTTACCATGGAGATAGTTAATGTTTAGTTGTGGCGTACCGGAATGAAACCAGAGAATTCGACCGACGAAACACAAGCCGATACACCCGGTGTGTCTGCCGATTCGAGAATTGAGCTTGGTGCAAACCCTCAGGATCCTGGTGTCACGATCGGAATAGGTGGAGTTGGTCCGGAGTCAGAAACTGGAAAGCGGAAGTCTTACCAGGAACAGATTGGGGATTGGATTGGTCCCTATCAGTTACTTGAGGAGATTGGCTCGGGCGGCATGGGCATGGTTTATCGTGCCAAGCAAGAAAAGCCCGTCAGACGCGAGGTCGCGTTAAAGATCATTAAAGCGGGCATGGATACGACCCAGGTAATTGCCCGTTTTGAGGCAGAGCGTCAGGCTTTGTCTATGATGGAACACTCGAACATCGCAAAAGTTTTGGACGCCGGTGCTACGCCAGGTGGCCGTTCTTATTTTGTCATGGAACTGGTGCGGGGGATTTCGGTCACGCAATTTTGCGATGATCAAAAAATGCCTATTGATCAGCGATTGCGACTTTTTTGCGAGATCTGTGACGCCGTCCAACACGCACATCAAAAGGGCATCATTCATCGTGACCTGAAACCTTCCAACGTCCTCTGCAGTTGGCAAGGAACTAAGCCCGTCGCCAAGATTATCGATTTTGGAATTGCCAAAGCGACCGGGCAACAGTTGACCGAAAAAACGATGCAGACTCAGCAGGGGCAAGTCGTTGGGACCTTAGAGTACATGAGTCCGGAACAGGCCCAATTGACTGACTCGCATGTCGATACGCGTACGGATATTTATTCGTTAGGCGTGCTTTTGTATGAGTTGTTGACAGGGAACACGCCGCTGAATCGATCCAGTATTTCCAAACTGGGATTCGTCGATATCTTGAATCGCATCAAGGATGAAGAGCCGGTAAAACCTAGTTCGAAGATCTCGGAATCGTCGCTTTATTTAAACGAAATTGCAGCCGTTCGAGGGTTAGAGCCCACGCGTCTTTCGGGGGAGTTGCGTGGCGATTTGGACTGGATTGTCTTGCAGGCCCTCGATAAAGACCCCGACCGAAGATACGAGACTGCGGCCAGTTTTGCCGACGATATAGAGCATTACTTAAATGAAGAACCGATTGACGCGCGTCCTCCCACGCGTCTTTACCTCGCCACAAAATTCGCTCGTCGAAATCGCGTGGCGGTCATGGCGGGGACCGTCAGCCTTGTCGTCTTGATGTCGGGTATCGTGTTGACAACTGCCCAATGGTTTCGTGCGACGCGTGCTGAAAAGACGGTGGCTGAGCAACTCGACCTGCTCAAAGAGAGTTATCGTTTGGAAATTGAAAATTCCAGATTGACCAAAGATCTTGATCAGAAAAATCTGGATGCAAGAGCAGAACTCTCCAGTGAAATCGAATTGTTGGCCGGGTTTGGGCGGTGGGACGATGTGCTTTCGAAACTTGAGTTGTTCGCTGAGAATCCGGAATTCGGTGAATTGCCCATGGATCTCGAATTGTTGCGACTGAACGCGCTTGACGGGCTTTCCAAAACGCCTGAACTGCAACGAGAAATCGAAAGATTGGAATTTCGAACGGAAGCCGAATCGTACCTCGATCAATTAAATCTGTGGCGGGGTTACGCGTTTCTTTCCGGGGCTTCTGATACGGATGGAAAGGAGGCTTTGCGGCTTATTAGATTAGCGATCGAGAGTGGAAATCTCAGTAAAAGTGACGAGTGGTTTGCCAAAGGCTTGGTGAATCCTTCTCTCCAAGATGCACTGGTCAATTATCGAAAAGCCCTAGCGATTCTGCCCTATCATGCGCAGGCTCGCATGCAGTTGATTGTCACCATGATTGTGCTGGGACGCGATGAAGATGTGTTGAAGCAATTGGCGGTCGCGAAAAGTATGTTTCCCGAAGACGTGCGGTACCAATACGCGGAGTTTGCTGCTAACGCTTTTGCCAATAAACGTTTGGCCATGAATCTGAACCGCGACGATTTAGCAAAAAACCCCAAATACGAGTTTTTAGACGAGTTGCGGGCCCTGGGAAGGTTATCCACCGCTGTTAACAACCAATTACGTACCTACGATCGCGATGGCCTACGCGATTGGTTTGGAATTATGCGACAAGGATTCCCATTAGCTCAGGAATCCAGTTATCGCTCGATCCCGGTCGCGGGCTTCCAAAAGCAAAGGCTGTTTTCGGCCTACGGGCAGTTTGCGGCCAGTTTTTTGAATCCCTTGATGCGTTTCGCCAGCGAAAAAAAGAAGCACGCATTGATCATTAAAAACTGCCAAGACGCTTGGGATATTCATGAAGATGGCATTTTTAAGTGCTTTGAGGCATGGAGTTGGTTTGCACTGGAGGAATATGAGAAGAGTACGCTTGCTTTTAGTATGGCGACCGATAGTGACAGTCTCTTCCCCGCGAATCGAATTCAAGGTGGGTACGGCGCGTTTCTATCCTTGAAAAGGCAATTTGAGCGAAGTGGCGAGCGTGCTCAATTGAATCAGGCAATGGACTACTTGGAAGCGTACAGCAACGAACGATTTGAGAGCCATCGCGGGCAAGTCATGTTCGATGCGGCTGCCGCAGCAAGTCGCTGGGACATCGCCCAAAAAATAACCAACGAAATGAACCGCCGTGAGGGCGGTAGCAACGCTGATTGGTCAAACCGTCTGCTCAGCGCTGCCGAGAAACATGCCAATTTAGGTCTGGCACTTTCCGTCTGCGACGAGTTGTTGGAGAACTCGCCTAACGACAGTTTCTTGCAGAACCGTCGCCGCAGGATTCAGGCGAAAATCGCTGCCGAGTTGCGACGCGAGCGT
>JAAEPL010000035.1 GCA_024232675.1 Planctomycetaceae bacterium | reverse complement strand
TTTAGATGCGTCGCAGAGGTTTCGCAGGCCCTCTAAAAATCCCGCTGTTGGAGGAACGAGTCCCATGTTGCCGGCGACGGGCTCAACGATAACGGCCGCCAATTCATCCCCACACTCTGCAAACAGTTTTTCCGCCGCTGGAAGATTGTTGTAAGGCGTCACGAGCGTGTCGTGAGTATTGGCGGGCGTTACCCCTGGAGAGTCAGGTAAACCGAGAGTGGCCACACCCGAACCAGCCTTTACCAATAAAAAGTCCGCATGCCCGTGGTAGCAGCCCTCGAATTTAAGGATCTTATTTCGCCCAGTGAAAGCGCGAGCGAGCCTCAACACGCTCATCGTGGCCTCGGTTCCCGAGTTCACAAATCGCAACATTTCCAAGCTCGGCATCGCCTTTTGAATCACTTTCGCGAGCGCCAACGAGGGTTCCGTCGGCATACCGAAACTGGTGCCCAGGGCGGCAGCCTGCCGAATCGCCTCGACGACCACAGGATGGGCATGTCCCAGCACCAAGGGGCCATAGGACAACACGTAGTCCACGTAACGATTTCCGTCTTCATCCGTCAAAAAAGGCCCACTGCCGCTGCGAATAAAACGAGGCGTCCCGCCTACAGAATTAAATGCTCGCACGGGAGAGTTCACGCCACCCGGGAAAACAGCTTTCGCTGCTTCGAATAGTGCTTGAGATTTTGGATTCATAATTAGGTTTTGCCTTCCAGATAATCAAATACAGCCTCGATAGCATTCCCAGCTTCTCGAATACAATCAGGTATTCCTACGCCACGATACGATGCGCCACAGAGAAATAAGCCTGGTTGTTCAGCCAACGCTTTGTCAATTTTTTGCAACTTGTCGCAATGTCCCAAGGTGTATTGGGGCGACCCTTTCAACCACCGTTGTATTCGGGTGCCAACGGGTTTTTCATGGATGCCCATGGTGCGTTTCAATTCTCGTAACACAATGGCAACCATTTCTTCATCAGACATTTCGTCATCGATTTCAGCACCAGCTCTGCCGACGTAACCGCGTATCAAACGCCAGTCATCAGGGGCACGATCGTGATGCTTGGAGGAAGTCCAAGTTACCGCCGTTAGTCCACGCTGCTCATGCGATGGAATGACAAATCCATAACCATCTAATGGGTGCGAGAATGACTTGGCGGCATACCACAAGTTGACCGTCGCAGTTGAAACATGTGGAATTTCATTCAACGGATCTGCCACAGCGGGGAGAGCCTTGCTTAACAACTGGGACGTTTTGTAAGCAGGGCAGGACATCAGTAAGGCATCATAGTGAGAAGCCACATGAGCGTCCGCATCCGCATTCAAGCGGACAGCCCAGCCTCGATTGTGTTGCTGGCAATCCTTTACACCTGCATTCAGGTGAATTTTGGTAGTGACGAGCTTGCCGGCTACCGCTTCAATTAAATCCGACATTCCGTTTGGCAAAGTCACAAAAGGAGGCAAGGGCTTTCCCCCCGCTTGTTGAGCGCGTTGTTGCCTGAGTTTGAGGCCGCGAATCAGACTGCCTGACGCTTGCTCTAATTTGCGCAGCTCCGGATACGTCGCCTGGAGGCTCAATTGCTCACCGTCAGCGGCATAAATCCCACACAACAAAGGCTGAACCAATCTTTGGTAAGCCTGCTTTCCAAGACGTCGGGTCATGAAATGGGCAAGCGACTCGTCTTCACTACGTCGGCTCGCCGGAATAACGTAGTCTGCCGCCACCCTAAGTTTCCCTCGCAAGTTCAGCAAGGACGTGGAAAACAGACTATTCATATTACCCGGCACGAATCCTGAGAGCCCCTTGGGAAGCGGGTGCAGGCGGTCATCATGCCAGACAAACGTTTTGCGATTTTCGGCACGCGTGCCTCGCAATTGTTTATCGATTCCCAGCTCCCTACAAAGATCGACGGCCGGGGTTTTTCGAGATAAAAAACTCTCCGCTCCCAACTCCAGTAACAGGTCATCCTGTCGAATGGATTGAATCTTCCCGCCCAATCGCGATGCTGCTTCGAACAAATCGATCTGCACGGACTGACCGCGGGCGGCAGCATCGCGTTCAAGAAAATACGCCGCCGACAAACCAGAAATTCCACCGCCAACAATGGCAACCCTAGCCGGTTCGCTCATGCACATATTCCGCTAGTCTTTTGACGGTTTCGATAGGTGTCGGAGGCAGGATCCCATGCCCCAAGTTGAAGATATGACCTGGTCGATCACCCACATCATCAAGAATACGATCCACTTGCAGCTGCAATTCTTCCCAGGGACCAAGGAGAGCAGTCGGGTCAAGATTTCCTTGAATCGCGTGATTGTGCCCCACCATCTCCCAGGCTTTGCCGATCGGCATTCGCCAATCCACGCCGATCACATCCCCGCCACACTTTGTCACCTCGTCAAGATGAGTCGACGTGCCTGTGCTGAAATTAATCAGCGGGACGCTCGCCGACTGGACTAACTGGAAAAGTCGCGTGTTGTAGGGTTGAATGAATCGCACGTAGTCCGCCGCAGAGAGGACCCCGGCCCAGGAATCAAAAACTTGCAATGCTGAGGCACCGGATTTCGCTTGCTGAATCAAATAATCCGCGACGACGTCCACGAGTTTGTGCATCAACTGTGACCATGCTTCGGGGTAGGTAAACATGAATCGTTTAGCCTTCTCATACATTTTGGATCCGCCACCCTGAATCGAGTAACAGGCCAATGTGAAGGGCGCTCCGGCGAAGCCAATCAAGGGCACGCCTCGCGGCTCCAGTTCCTGGCGAACCAAACGAATGGCCTCCAACGTGGGCCCCATACAATCCTCGGCCTTGGGAATGGTCAGTTTTTCGACGTCCGCCGGGGATTCAATACAGCGTCCCAATTGGGGGCCAACCCCCTTCACAAAATCTAGCTCAAGGCCCATGCCCATTAAGGGAGGCAGGATATCGGAAAAGATAATGGCTGCATCCAAATCGAAAGCGTTGATGGGTTGCAGTGTCACCTCGGCCGCTAACTGAGGGTTTTGGATGACCTCTAGCATTGAGTGTTTCGCGCGAATCGCTCGGTACTCCGCCATATACCGCCCGGCCTGCCTCATCAACCAGATCGGAGTACGATCGGTCGGCTCTCTGCGACACGCTTTCAAAAAGCGGCTTTGGTGGAGTTTTGATTCGGTGTTTAGTGTTTCGTTCATATCAACGTTGGTCACGTGTTTAACGTCCTAATTCAGGCTGGGGTTGCCAAATCGTTTTGCCAACGAAAAAAGGTCCCATTCGCTCGATAAATTCACTCGTTTGCCGAGTCCTTCGCATGTGCTGAACGAGCGCCGATAAAGGAAAGAGTTCCTTGCCTAGCAGTCCGACAATAAAATCGTTGTCGTCTTTATTGAGCCCATGCCCAGCCAAGCGTATATCCGTCGCATAACCAGCTTTGCCATACGCGTGGCCAATACCACCGTGCTCCAAAAGCATCTTGCGTTGTTCTTCGCGTGATTGCCGTTCAAATAAACCACTACGCCGCACTGGATACCATACCGACCAGGGTAATTCAGGATCACATATTTTTGTCACCGGGCGATTGATCAAAACCTCTTCCAAATCGCTTTCATAGCCAATCGAATAGGTTCGACCTACCATGGTAAATTCAGGCCGAACTTTCCAATTTTTACCAACGGAGGAGTTTAACAGCGGATGGATTACTTCCGAAACGTATGCCGGGTCTTCACAGAAAACTAAAACTCCCGCACCTCGTGGGTCGTTGAAATCTTGATAGAGTACCCATTGAGGATTTTCTTTTTGCGACAGTGCGACCAATTCCTCGATCCCGCCTTCGCCCTCCAATGCCATAAACTGCATAAACAGACGGCGGTTTAGGGAGGTCGCGCTTCCGTCGGCGTCTCGCCCCTTCTCAGAAATATCGATATGGGGCAGTTGCGGGGGTGAACCCGGGCGAGCGGAGCCTGTTTTCGCATCCGTGTTTTTTATTTCATCTGTTTCAGCCACTTGCCAACATCCTTCGCGTGATAGGTAATTATTAAATCAGCACCAGCCCGTTTCATGCCCGTCAACAGTTCAAAAACCGTCTCTCGTTCATCCAGCCAGCCATTCTGGGCAGCCGCTTTGACCATCGAGTATTCGCCGCTGACGTTGTAGGCCACTAGCGGCATCTCCGAAAAACCCGCATGCAGCCGAGCGATAATGTCCAAATAGGCCATCGCAGGTTTGACCATGAGGAAATCAGCACCTTGCTGAACATCCAATCGAGCCTCTCGCATGGCCTGCCTTGATTCTGCAAAATCCATTTGGTGGGTTTTCCGATCACCAAATTGAGGCGCTCCATCCGCTGCGTCGCGGAACGGACCGTAAAAGGCAGAACTATACTTAACACTGTATGCCATGATTGCAACATGCTCATACCGATTGGCATCAAGCGCTCTCCTAATGGTCGTCACCATGCCATCCATCATGCCGCTAGGCGCCACAATGTCCGCACCGCAGCGAGCGTGAGAGACCGCGATCTGACCGAGCAAAGCCAAGGTTTCATCATTCAATACGTAATCAGCAGGTAACGTGTCAGCCCCCGCCAGAGAGTCATTTCCATTGATCAAGCCGCAGTGCCCGTGGTCTGTATATTCGCAGAGACAAACGTCCGTAACGACCACCATCTCAGGAGCGACTTCTTTGATGCGGCGAATTGCTTGCTGAATAACCCCGTCATCTACCCAGGCACCCGTACCTTGTGAGTCTTTGTGTTCCGGGATGCCAAACAAAATCACCGCAGGTATCCCGGCTTGTTCGATCTCCTTAATTTCTTCGCTGATCCGATCCACGGAAATCTGAAATTGACCAGGCATCGAAGGGATCTCCACCCTTACATGCTCACCGTGCGAGATGAAAATTGGGCATATCAGATCAGTCGAATCCAAATGGATCTGTCGCAACATATTCCTCAAGCCACGACTGTGCCGCCAGCGTCGTGTTCGGAAATCGCTCCAATTTTCCTGACCGCCTTTAAGATCATCCGTTGACATCTAAGCCCTCCTGTTGAGCCCAATGAGTTTCCAACGCCTTCACCAGCCCGGGAATCGAATATTCTTCGGGCATTATATCGACACGCAGCCCGCACTCGACCGCTCTCCGTTTCGTCATCGGACCCATACAGGCCACTAGGCAATCTCGTAAAAGCTCATGATGATCGGGTAACTGCTGACAAAAGCTACTGACGACAGAAGGGCTGGCGAACGTCACCGCGTCAAGTCGCGACCGCAGTTCGGATTCTTGCTGTGTTGTCAACGTTGCTTGGTGCGTTTCGTAAATCGGCCAGCGATCGATCATCGCCCCCCTCTGCTCCAACGACTCCGTCAAATCAGATACCGTTTCAACCGGGCAAGGATAAAGAATTTTCTGCCCTGGCATGATGTTGATTTCATCAGCCAGATTACGACTGGAAAATTTCTGTGGGATGAAATCCGCTTGTCTAAAGTGGCGTGACAAGGTGTCTGCAGAATGCCGACCGACGCAGGCCAGACGAATCTCCTCAGGGAGCTCTTCGGCACCCATCAGGTCGTGAAAAAAACGAATGGCATTGCTGCTCGTGAATATAAGCCAGTCGTATTGGCCCAATTGATCGATGTAAGCTCGAGCTGATGCTGGATCGTAAAGTGGGCGAAATTCGATCAGGGGGATTTCGATCGACTCAGCCCCTTGTGCCTTCAATTGTTGGCAAAGCGATGCTTGCTGGCAAACGGCACGCGTCACCACGATTCGTTTGTTTTCAAGTGCTGTGTGGGATTGCTTCATGACCAAAACGTTAGGTTCGCTTGATTCTAAATATGAATCTTAGTGCTTTTTAAGCGACTGCAAAATTCTATCGGCTCCGTCGTCCAAAAGCCCTTGTGCTACATCCGCGGCTACCGCGTGCGGATCTTCTCCACTGCGTTGACAGGTTACTTCATGGCGTCCATCAAGCGATACAACCTTGCCTGTCAGAGTCAATTCCAGCTTTTCACCGAGAGAGCATTGGGCCAAACTTCCCACCGGTGCGGAGCACCCTCCGCCCAACAAATGCAAAAGCTGGCGTTCCGCATTCACGCAAATAACCGTCTCTCTATCGGCTAACGCAGTCAACAGCGAGCGAAGTTTCAAGTCATCCACGCGGCAGGTTGCCGCCACCGCTGCTTGCCCCGGAGCGGGTAACATCATCTCAAACGCAAATGACTCGGTGATAGACGCCTGTTTCTCTAATCGGTTGACGCCCGCCGCTGCTAGAACAACCGCGTCGAAGAGGCTCTCTTTAACCTTTGAGATTCTCGTCGGCACGTTTCCGCGGACCGGTAAAACTTTAAGATCTGGTCGGCAGGCCAACAACTGGGCTTGGCGTCGGTAACTGCTCGTCCCGACTGTCGCCGCCGCAGGCAAATCAGCCAAGGTAATGTGATCCCTCGAAACTAGCACGTCACGCGGATCTTCCCGCCGGAGAACAGGAATGATGGCCAATCCCGGAGTTGGCTCGGTCGGCAGGTCCTTCAGGCTGTGAACTGCAACATCAATCTCCTTGGCCAGCAGGGCCCGGTCCAATTCTGCAGTAAATAAACCTTTCCCGCCAATCTCGGGAAGCGGTTGGTCGATTTGCCGGTCGCCCTGCGTGGACATGGTAACGACTGAGAAATCTAATTCGGCGAATGTTTGCTTCAGCGCCTGGCCGACAGCTTGGGTTTGCCATTGGGCGAGTTGCGATTTACGACTGCCAAAAACAACGCGGTAAGGTTCCATGTCGATCTCGCCGGAGACACCACGCTCAGCATCCATCACTGACTCGCCTCATCCACGGTCAATTTTACCCGCTCATCCAAACGGAATAACTGTCGCATCGCCTCGCCGTGATCCAAGGCGTCACGGGTCCCCTCCAGTTCTCGCAAATTCGTTGTGGGATCGTGCAAAAGTTTGTTGACCAATGAGTCAGCGAATCGCTCCAAAACTTGCCAGGTGCGGTCATCTAGATTCGGTAACATGTTAGCTAACCGAGCCAATTCGTTGCCGCGAATCTCATCCGCCTTTTGCCGCAGACGAATAATGGTATCCTCCGCTCCGATACCCCGAAACCAAGTTAGGAAACGGTCCGTTTCGAGCTGAACAATCTGCTCGACCGCGGGTACTTGCTTCTGCCGCAAAGATGCCGATTGAGCTGCGACCATTTGTAAGTCATCGATGTCACACCGAGTCACGTTAGCGACATCCTCGACGCTAGTCTCAACATCGCGTGGGACCGCAATGTCAAGAATGGTCATGGGGCGGTGCGGACGTGCCTGCATTGCAAAGGTAATCATCTCCGAAGTGATCAGCGTATGGGGCGCGCCCGTGGATGTGATTAAAATATCAGCTTCCGGAAGCAAATGGCTTATCTGTTCAAACACGCAAGCCTGTCCGTCGTATTGACTTGCCAGCTCGGCAGCCCTGGCAATCGTTCGGTTAACGACACGAAAATCAGTGACGCCCTTCTTTTTCAGCTGGGCGAGTGCCAGTTCAGCCATCTCACCGGCCCCTAAAACGACAACGGTTTTGTCTTTCAGCGACCCCAGTTGGCGTTCGGCGGTATTCACTGCCACCGTCGAAATGTTCATCGAGTGGTGGTTGATTTGAGTCTCAGTCCGAGCACGTCGCCCGGCGCGGATTGCGGCTTGAAACAGGTTGGTCAAAACCGTCCCTGACGAATTCATGATTAGACCTAATTGCATCGAATCGCCCACTTGCCCCAAAATCTGTGGTTCACCTAAAACCAACGACTCCAAGCCACAGGAAACACGACTCAAATGCTGAGCAACCTCGGGTCCAATTTTCCACTGAGCTAACGCCCGCAATTGCTCACGATCGACCTCTCGAGACTGCCCCACAAAATCCAACAACTCCGCTTGCACCTGCTCAATCGCCGCGGCTGAACCTTCGGATTTGGAAAAGCCGTAGATTTCCGTGCGATTACAGGTAGAAAGAAGGGCAAACTCCAATAGCGAAGAAGCATCTTGGTTACCACATCGAAATCTCGCACAGGCATTGGCGGCCGAATCGGCGTCGAAATAAACCTGCTCCCGAAAGCCAATAGAGGTATGCTGGTGCGCGTAAGAAAGACAGATCAGACTCATTTTGCTCGATATCGAAACGGGGTTGGGAAGATCGAAAAGCTGGTGTCGCCAGCCTTCGTTAATAAAACCGCAATATGCTCGGTTACATCTCAGTCCGCTTGAAATTTAACCAACCTCGAATCTGAGAAGATATCTATGATAGGAACTCATTGCTGAGGATAAAGTGGCAAAATGACGCACCCCCACCAGAAGCTCTAAGACACACGAAAAACATGAACGATTTACAATCAAAATATCAAGCCATGCTGTTGGTTTCGTTTGGCGGTCCTGAGGGTCCTGACGATGTTATGCCCTACCTGAAAAATGTCTTGAGAGGGCGTAATGTGCCGGAATCTCGCATGTTGGAGGTGGCAAAACATTACGATCAGTTCGGCGGAGTGAGCCCCATCAACGAGCAGAATCGGGCCTTGATCGAATCGCTTAAACAGGAGTTTACAGATCACGAAATTAAACTACCGATTTATTTTGGAAATCGCAATTGGAACCCATTACTAGAGGACACCTTACGCCAAATGAAAGAGGACGGTGTTAAAGATGCGATAGCATTTTTCACGTCGACGTTTAGCTGCTACTCCGGCTGTCGACAGTACCGGGAGAACATTTACGAGGCACAACAAAATATTGGTGAGGGAGCCCCGAGGATTCACAAAGTTCGCATGTCGTTCAACCATCCCTTGTTTGTGAAAGCGGCAAGTGAGCGTGTGAATGATGCCGCCCAAGCATTGCAAATCTCCGATGACAGTCCCGTCGAATTACTTTTCACCGCTCACAGCATTCCTGAATCGATGGCCGGTGGTTGTAATTACCAGCTTCAGCTTAATGAGGCCTGTCGCTTGGTGGCGAACGAATCTGGTTTATCCAACTGGAAATTGGCGTTCCAGAGTCGCAGCGGTCCTCCGCACCAACCCTGGTTGGAACCTGATGTTTGCGACTACTTGGAACAGGTCAAAGCCAAAGGCGTGACGAATGTCATCATCATGCCAATTGGATTTGTCTCAGATCACATGGAAGTCATGTTCGATCTCGACGTAGAGGCCCAAGAAAAGTGCGAAGAATTGGGTATCCGCATGTCTCGCGCAAAAACTTTTGGAACGCACCAGGACTTCGTAACTTTGATTCGGGAACTCGTGCTCGAACGGGCCTTTGACACCGAGCGACTGGCCGTCGGAGAATTACCTGCCAGCCACGACGTGTGCCCACCGAATTGTTGCCAGTCGGGACGCCCCGGACACGTCTCACCCGTCTAAGGGAGTGATAGCCACGGATGGTAACGAAAAAAACTAGTAACCGGCCTCTTCTTCGTTAATCAGGGTCGGCGGCCGATCCATTTCATCCCGGAGTACAAAATGACTCCGCTGAAAATCGTGGCAGTGAAACCCCAAAGCTGCAACGGTCGGTCGCTGACAGACAACACAGCTAGACCGAGGGTGACAGCAACATAAACGGCTGCGATCGAGATAGCTAATCGCCTGTCCTTCCAAGTTTCGCTTTCCCGCTGTGTCCAGAATATACAGGCCACCGTTAAGGCGGCGCTGACGGAGAGCGTGAACCCCAAATAATCTAGTTGGTCTTTGATATTGCTGAAGTAGACAATGATGCAGGCAAGCACCACCTGCAGCCAGATCGATTTTACTGGCACCTCAAACCCTTGTCGCTGTGAAGCCTGAAACCACCTCGGAAATACTCCATCGTCGGCCATCTTGGCATACACTCGAGGCCCTGCGATAAGCATAGAAGAGACGGAACTGAGCGTTGCAATTGACACGATCACGCGAATCAGATTCGCCAACGCCTCCCCCCCGATGGCCTTAGCCGCCACTGCCGCAACATCCGGTTGACCGGAAGTCGCCTGAGGCGACGCCCCGTAAATAAAAATAACATTCAACAACAAGTAGAAGAGCGTTACCAACAGCGTGCCGGTCAAAAGCGCCCGGGGAACGGTACGTTTCGGATCCTTGACTTCGCCGGCAATGTAAACGGCGGCATTAAAGCCACTGAAACTAAGTGAGATCCAAACGAGCGTAGCGGCCATTTTTGAAATGGAAAACTCTGTCGGCTCGGTCGCTAATTGCATACCCGGCCAACTTCCGGGGAAGTAAGCAAAGGCATACAACACAAAACCGAGCAACAACCCAATTTTCAAAATCACGATTAAATTTTGCGTCCGCAAACCCACCTTTAGAATCAGCGAATGCAAGGCACCAAAAATCAGGATCACGGTAATACCCAACATGCCGGGCTGCATCCAAGCCGGTTTTATTGACTCGGGAAGGGCGTAAGACTCGAACACAGTAGCTGCAAATGCAATGGCTCCGGTAAACCCAGCCAATAGAGAGACCCACCCTGCGACAAACCCCACCAATGGATGCACCATCCGACTGAGATATAAATACTCACCACCCGACTCGGCAATCCGTTGAGCCAACTGACCATAGCTATAGGCACCACAGAGGGCGACTAGGCCGCCAATCAACCAAGTCAAAATAACGAACTCACGGTCACCTAGATCCGCAAGCGAGAAACCACTTGTGGTGAATACACCCGCACCAATCATATTTGCCACCACTAAAAAAGTGGTCGACCAAAAACCGAATGGTTTCTTAACCTTTGCGGATGCGTCGTCGGCAGAGTGATTCAATGGTGTGCCTTTTCAGAAAATAAACCGTCTTTTTTTTCGGGCAGTGCTTTTCAGTAATCCCCAAACCCAAAGTCGCTGCACACTTGCCGAAGACTAATCGCTGTTCGACAAAATTGCGTTAGGCGTTTTTATGCCCGAGCGACCAAAGCTAATACCCCGCGGCCCGTCCACGCCCACCATTATGGCCTCAACCAGTGGTTCATTAACACCACGTTCGCTGGACCACTGCACCAAAAAATTCGCGCCTGACCCGCCAGAAATATCCTGCCCTACCACCAAAAACTCGATGGTTTGTAAGGCCGCCAACTTAATGGGCTGATCTAGATAGCTCTCGACAAGTTTCCCTTCGGTATCAAAGTACTTAATGGATTTCACCGCCACGGAGCGTTGAGGATCGGTGTTTCTGATACTTAATGTTGCCGCCAGAGGAAAAGCCAAACCGCCCTCGTAATAAACATGGGAATACACGGGGACGTACACCATCTGCTGGACCGGATGGGCAGCGACATCCATATCGCCCACCGCATAAGCTGTGAGATCGGGCCTTTCGTAATTGGCAGGCTTACCATATCGCAATTGATCCCCGACTTGGTCGATCCTCTGATTCAGGTAAAAAAACAGGCCAATGATTGACAACAAAACAAACAGGCCGCTGACTATAAAAAGGTAGGGTCCTTTTTCCCACAACCACAACATCCATGCGGGGTATTCCGTTTCTCGCTTCATCGGCTTCCTACCTTTCTTGGCACTGCAGACGCATTCGCTTTCAGAATTGGATGTCGATGGCTGGGCATGCACGTCCCCAACCCCCTAGCCGCATTGGTTCGCAAACCCCTAGTACAGCATTGGCTGAGGACCAGCCACGAAATTGTTGATACAAAACGCCTTCGCAATGCGGTGCGAGCGGAACAAGCCACGACCCTTATTAGCAGTTTAGGGTATGACGCATACTTTCATAATTCTCAGAAGCCCACTGGCGACAGAAATATAGGGATTTTATCGAAGAATCGCCCGTCAGCCTAACCTTTACCCGAGGACAAACTTGCCAGCGACAGCGAGCCGCCCCTCGCCCTGCGTGACACCTGTCACTTGCCATCAATATGTGGCTTTACGACTTACCCAATTACAGGCACAATCTGGCTACTCATTCCTGTTGAGGTTTCTTGTTTTTATCCTTAGGAAACCAACTTGGTCACCAAACCTAACCAAAAAAAACTGCCGGTAATGTGCGTCTACGCCTTGGCGATCGGTGTCATTGCGGGATTGGGAGCCTGGGCATTTCGCATGCTCATTGGTTTCTTTCACAACTTACTTTTCTTGGGTGAGCTCAATTTTCACTACGATGCCAACATCCATACACCGCCCAGTCCGTGGGGTGCAGGCATCATACTGGTTCCGGTTCTCGGTGCGCTGGTCGTCACCTGGATGGTTAAAAACTTTGCTCCCGAAGCCAAAGGGCACGGCGTTCCGGAGGTCATGGATGCTGTTTACTACAACCAAGGCAATATTCGACCCGTCGTCGCTGTAGTTAAATCTGTCGCTTCCGCACTTTGCATTGGCAGTGGTGGTTCTGTCGGTCGCGAGGGCCCGATCATCCAAATCGGATCTGCATTTGGCTCCACGCTGGGACAGTTAACAAAGATCCCAGTCAATCAGCGGGTAACGTTAATTGCGGCGGGTGCAGGTGCAGGAATCGCTGCCACTTTCAATGCACCCCTTGGGGGTTTGGTATTCGCCATCGAATTGCTGCTGGTTTCCGTCAACGTACGCACGCTCTTACCGGTCGGACTGGCCACGGTAACTTCCAGCTACATCGGCAGAATTCTATTAGGTGCTGATCCCGCATTTAATTTCCCCGCCATACAAATGCAGACATTCCAATTGGCGGAACCGGGATATTTAGCTTTGTTCATCCCATTCGGTGTCGTCATGGGATTAGTCGCCTACCTATTTGTCCGGGGAATCTACTGGGCCGAGGATCTTTTTGACGCCATGCCAGGCAACGCATATTCCCGGCATCTTTCAGGCATGTTGGTCGTCGGAATCATGATCTACTGCGTCTCATTGTGGGCTCCCACCCATTATTACTATATCCAAGGTGTCGGTTACGCGACCATTATGGATTTGCTGCATGGGGATTCCGCGTTATTTAAATTATCGGGTGCCGATTTTACGATTTTCCTCCTGATCCTTTTTGTGTTGAAAATGGCAGCAACCTTTTTGACACTTGGCTCGGGGGGTTCCGGGGGAGTCTTTTCTCCTTCTTTATTTTTAGGAGCTATTACCGGCAGTCTTTTTTGGCAACTGGTCCAATTCGCCGGTCCAGATTGGTTGGCGTCCGAACTCAGCGAACACCAAGTGGCGTTTGTGATTGCCGGTATGGCGGCCGGTGTTGGCGCATCCACAGGTGCTACGTTGACGGGCGCCATCATGTTAATCGAAATGACCGCCGATGCTGGCGTCACGTTACCGATCATGCTGACCTGCGTTGTGGCCAATGTGGTAAGAAAAGTGCTCTCACCGGGCAGCGTCTACACACTTAAGTTAATTCGTCGGGGGCATATTGTGCCCGAAGGCTTACAGGCTGCGATCGTAGAAGCTCAGTGCGCCAAGGATATCATGGCCAAAGATTTCCGCACGCTTGCAAAAAGTGAAACGTGGTCGCTCAGCGAAAAAATCACCGTCATCGAACTCGACGAGGATCAGTATCACGTCGTGCTAGCCGGAGTTGCTGAGGAACCGACGGTGCTTGGAAATAACTGCTGCGTGCTTCCGGGTGATACACCCGCCATTACGATGTTGCGAATTATTAATGCCAAGGAAGTTCCTTTCGCCGTCATCAAATCGGATGCCCAAGATGGAACGCCGATCGTCGGTGTCATCAGTGATCACGAAATCGCCACCTTCACAAAAGATATGGCAGAACTTTTGTAGCCGCGCAGAATTGAGTCGTTAATTAACAGCAGCACTGGACTTGGCTGGAAGGAAATATCCGCATGGCTCTTCATTCGCAGGAAACCCCGTAGGCTGGAATGCTGCTCGCCTTTGCACCTTCTCACTCAACTGGAAGCCGCCATCTCCCGTCTTGCCGCACCGCACCAGAGTTATTTCGTAAGTAACGATGCCCAAAAACATAAAAACAGCGGGCAACGTCTATAAATTCATGAAAGTCTGTCTTACGATTGAAACCTGAGGCTGGAAATGAAAGTATGCGAGCTAGTAACGTGACTTGCTGCGGTTTCCGCCTTCTCACCATTCTTCAAATAGAACTTTAAACGTTAGTCAAATATGCGTTCTCGTTTTCCATTTTTCTGTATTTTGCTGCTCACAACGGTTTTCTGTGCCGGCAATGCTCGTGCACAACAACCGCTTTTCGAGGCGTCTGATTTCTATCAGTCAGACAAAATCATTCCTATTGAGATTGTTTTATCTGAAAAGGATTGGGATGAAATCAGTGTCCAAACACGTGACTTTGCTGGGTCTTTAAGCAAAGAGCCGGTCGACTCGCCGTTCACATGGGTCCCCGCCGATATCACGATCGACGGCAAGAAAATCGAAAACGTCGGCATCCGTAAAAAGGGCTTTCTTGGCTCCCTCGATAACGACAGGCCATCCCTAAAAGTCAGGTTCGACAAGTATGTGGATCAAGAGCCTGTAACTGGTTTGACGCGAATGACGCTGAACAATAACAAACAAGATCCAGGGCGAGTCCTGCAGTACTTTACCTACAAGATGTTTTCCAACTCTGGCACTCGCTCACCTCGCTGTGGTTTCGCAGCGGTTACCGTTAACGGGAAATATTTAGGCCTGTACTCCAACGTGGAATCAATCCGCAAACCTATGTTAGAGCATACCTTTGGTAACGACGATGGCGCGCTTTACGAAGGCACCGTGGCCGATTTCTTCCCTGATCGAATCCAGCGATTTGAGAAGAAAAACAAAGCGGCTAAAACCAAACACTTACGCAAATTGGCGGAGCTACTAGCCGAAGACGAAATTGATATCGACGAATTGAAGGAAAGGGTGGATATCGATGCCTTTATTCGTTACTGGGCCATGGAGAGCCTAATTGGTTTCTGGGACAGTTATTGCAGCAACCAAAATAATTACTATCTCTATCGCAATCCGGAAAACGACAAGTTTTATTTTATCCCCTGGGGTGCCGACTCCTCCCTCAGCAAAACCACGCCCTTACCGCCGTACCGAATTCGTCCGAGATCCGTTCACGCAAAAGCCATCCTACCCAACAAACTTTACCGCATCCCCGAGTACCAAACGCAATACCTCGAAGTGCTCAATGATTTTCTCGACGAGTATTGGAACGAGGAGCTACTGTTATCCGAGGTAGATCGCCTGGAGGCGATGCTAGAACCGCAATCGATCGATAAGGATTTCGGGGAAACGATGGACAAATACCGCGCGTTTATCAAAACACGCCGCAAGTCGATTGAGCGGGAATTTGCCAAGGGCGCCCCCGAGTTAAAATCTCGTGAACAAAAACCAATCTACTTCAGCATGAATGGCAGCGCCCGCGTTACCTTTTCCGGAAAATGGTACGACAACGCACCGCGAGACAAATCGAATCTAGGAGAAGCCGAGATCCAATTATCGGTGGACGGCAAAGAAGTCGAAGTGACGGACCCGGCGGTTTATTCCGAAGTGAGTAAGTGGCCCAACCAAGGCGAAACCCCACCCGCCACCGTCGTGATTATGTGCACGCGAAAATCCGATGGAAAGCGTCTGACGATTGCCGCCACACTACCTCAAAACAAATTCAAACCGACAGGCGAGGGCACCACCGACGTGGGCGGAGTGCTGATTGAGGGAATGAATTTTGGTGACATGCAATGGTTGAGTGGAAGCATTCAATTAGACGATGCCTCGATGGCGGAAGGCGCTGCGGTCAAAGGCAATTTGGAAGTCAAGATCGCGACCATGAAAGGCTTGGGCGAGGACGAAGACGACGAATAAGATAGTCGGTTCGCAGCCCTTCTTGCGACCTCCCCAGGTACAAACGTCATTCAATTAGCAGAGAACTGATCCACGGGTTCTCGCTTGCGGTGAGCGGGCGTTCGTTGGAATTCTACAGAGACCCCTGCTGTGCATCCGCAAAGGTGTCTAGCGATTTGCTGCCTTGAACCGGGAACCCTTGATATCGCTGGCCCACGGCATGTCGAGCCCGAAAAAGACCGCCTAAACGTTGCTGGAAAGAAGAAAAGCACCGACCGGACAGGGTTACAAATCCGGCCAAAGACAATCGCAATGTGCTCACGCTGAAATAACGAATGCAACCTCGTGGCCACCGCTTAGCCAACCGTTAGGCCATCATTCGTGGGCGTCGTCGAGTACCGCACCATCCCATCCCTAGCATCAACAGACCAACGGCGGCGGGTTCAGGAATCGAAGTCGAGTTGTTGAATAAAACGATGTCATTGCCATCGCCACCGGCGTAGGTAATGAACAAATCCACGCCGCCAAAGTTGCCAACGACATCACCCTCGCCAAGACCGTCAAACTGACCGTTTAGCTTACCGTCGAGATTCACAATCTCGAATGTATATAATTCATCGGGCTGAAGCTGAAAGTCGTTGATCAGTTGAACATCGAGGGTGCCCGCAATATTAAAGACACCGCTGACGTCCAGCCAATCAAATTCCGTCAGCGATTTATCGCCGCCGCCATCAAATATGCCGCCCAATTCAATTTCAAGCGAGCCCCCGGTTTTGACGAGGTTTCCTGCGAAGGTCAAAACGCCTGCCGAGTTTCCAGGAGCCAGAATACCCAGATCTGTAAACAACCCAGATACTATCCCATCGCCATTCAGCGTGCCGTTGTTGGTAAACGTGCCGGAGGTCATCAGCGTGCCGTTATTGGTGACCGTACCGTCGTTGGTAAATGTACCCGAATTGGTCAACGTACCGCCAAATGCATTGGTCAGTGTGCCGTTGCTTGTGACTGCCCCCGTATTGGTCATCTCGCCGGTATTGATCAGCATACCGTTTTGGGTCAGCGTGCCGATGTTGGTCAGTTTGCCCTTTGCCACGTTCTCAAACGTGCCGGAATTCAGCATGCCGCCGTAGTTGAAAATTTCGTCGCCGTTCTCAAACATGCTTTGATTAGTCAACCCGCCGTAGGTGACCAGCATGCGGGAGTTGAGCAGTGTGCCAAAGTTTTCAAGATCCCCATAATTACTGAATAGCACGTCATTAAACCAAGTCGCTCCACCCCCCAGTTCGATCGTATTCCCTTGCGGGTTTGGGTTCGGCGATATTTGCCCTTGCCCCACTGCAAAGGATGGAAGCACCCATTCAACAAGCAACATAAAGAACGTGATGGGAAGTGGATTACAACGAGACATTTACTTATTATCGGTTTGAACATAATTTTCTCAGGAAGCCACATGATGACTAACGCCGGCTTAAATTCCAGCGATTTCTGCCCTTAAATGCCGGCAGCAAGAATTCACACAGCTTTATTAAAGAATACTCATCGACACGAGGTGATCGTGCGGGATCAAGCGACTTCTTGTTTGAGGCTTTTTAGATTCAACTAGGATCAATCGACAAACTTAAACTGCTCAAAATTTTCCGCCGTCAGCTTTTGGCCGTAGAAAGAGACGGGCAGTTGTCAGGCAGGTCTGTTTGCATTCTCGACCTGAGGAATCACTCCCGAAAACACAAGCAAAAAGCGATTAAATCTTGGCAAATCTAACTCCTCGCTCTAAGACACTTGAGGGGTTTCCAATGCCTACTGAGGCACCCATTGAGTGACGTCCACCAGCACAAAAAAACGCTTTTGGATGTATGTTGCTAAAAAATAACAAAGAGGTTTTTTAACTCTACCTGTGAAACTCCGGGGTTGGATTTCGCCTCACGCTGGAGGGAGCGTCGAGCGGATTAACTACATTGTTGGTTTTTGGCGAATGGCGGCGTTAGCAAGTTGGTCAATGCGGTTTCCAATGCAACCCCTGAGACCCAGCCATTCCTCAATCACATTGGAGTTTGGGGTGTTCGCAAATAAATTCGATCCGTAAGCTATCACCGGGAAGTAAAAAATAACCCTCGCCTAATTTGTTCCGCCTTAGTTCCATCGCACGATTCGGCGATTAAAAACAGACGCTAGAGATTGCCTGCACAAAAACACATCCGCCCACTGTCGCTTACGGAGGCAGTGGGCACGGTTTCTTGCTGGTAAAAATCAAACCGTGTGAATGGCAGCGATAGCGATCGAACCTTTTTAACCACTAGATTTGAGACCACTTATGAAAAGCACATGCGTTTTTGTTTTGTCAGCATTTGTCTTGGGAGGTGCGATTCACGCTCAGTCCGCGAATAGTAGCCCCCAAGCATCCAATTTCGAAATTGCGCCGTTGAAAGTCGAATTCGATGAGAACGGTTATGTCAACCAAGATTTTGTGGATAGCATTCGCGATGAGGGTCAACGAGTAAAAGCGGTTTCGGCTTATGAATACGCGCTACCGATCGTCGGACTAGAACGTTGGCATCAAGGCTTCTTGCAAGAGGCTAAGCACGGCGACTGGCTCATCTACGCCGACCGCGAAACTAAAATCCCGATCCTTACCGCCAACACGACCACACCTTATGTCGTGACTTTTATCGACTTAGCAAATTCAGCTTATTACGTTGAAATTCCCGCCGGACCAATAGGCGGTTTGATCGTCGACACCTACCAATCGCCACAGGCCGATTTGGGAGTGCTGGGGCCAGACAAAGGAAAAGGTGGGAAGTATTTGCTCGTGGGCCCAGAGGCAGAGATTCCCGAGGGCCACGACGCAGATTTTGTCGTCCGCTCCAAAAGTAATTTGGTTTTCGTCGGTACCCGGATTATCGGTTTAGAGGGAGAGGCGTATGAGAAGAGCTTGAATGCTCACCGCATCTATCCAGTCGGAGGCAATCGCGATGATCAAAAGTTCATTGAAGCCTCCAAAACGCCGCAATGGATGGGCGATCAGTCTCACGGACTTGAATATTGGCAGGACTTAAACCGCGTGCTGCAAAATGAACCAGTTGTGGATAGGAATCGGTTTATTTTGACACAACTGCGCGGTACAGGAATTGAGAAAGGGAAACCATTTAATCCCAACGAAAAACAGAAGAAGTTACTTTTGGAGGCTGAGCAGTTGGGTAACGCCATAGCCATGGTAAATACCTTCAGCAGGGCATCTTATAAGGAGCGGCACTGGCCAGAGCGAAACTGGCTTTATATCTTAAACATGGAACACCTGGACCATCTGCATCCTAATTATTACGAAGTGCCGGAAATCGCTTCTTACACGTACGAGGCGATTACCACGTCTAAAGGAATGTTGTTAAACAACGTGGGCAGTGGGTCGAAATATCTTGGTGCCTATGTTGATGACGAAGGTAATTGGCTAGACGGAAAAAACAGCTATGAAATCGTGGTACCCAAAGACGCTCCAGCCAACCAGTTTTGGTCGATTACGGTTTACGACAATGATTCGCGATGCATCATCCAAAATGAGCAAGGGAAGTCAGATATCAGTTCGGTTCAACCGAATGTAAAAGTCGAGCCGGATGGAAGCACACGTGTTTTCGTGGGAGGTAAACCACCCGCGGGATACGAAAATAACTGGATCGAATCCAATCCAGAAAAAGGGTTTTTCGCCTATCTGCGATTGTATGGCCCTACGGAGACGTACTACGACAAGTCCTGGATTATGCCTGATGTAAAAAGGCTGAAGTAATGGGTCGGCAGTCTTTTACTTTACGTGAACTCACACAGCGTAAGGAAAAGTTGAAGACTAGGGTGCTTTAATCGAACCCGTCGAATTGAAACCCCACGCA
>JAAEPL010000034.1 GCA_024232675.1 Planctomycetaceae bacterium | reverse complement strand
TGCCAATCGACGTTGTTTTGTTGACCCTTGCGAACGTGGCTGCGATGTTCCTTGTCGCGACGCTGAAATTGGTCGGCAAATGTGTTTAGCTGTTTTGAAATCTCTGCGGCGGATGCATCGGCGGCCAAGGTGACTTGGATATCTCCATCGGTCCCGAATTCACCAGGGGTGACCACCAAGTATCCGCTTTCAGGTTTATCGCCTGCGATCGTCTTAAGTTCTTCTGGATCATTTACGGAGGCATAATTGAAACGTCCGCACAGTTCATTGCTGAAGCTGATCGGGCTAAGTTTGTTCTGCATCGCTTCCATCTCAGTCTTGTCGGTGGCAAGGCAAACCACCAGAGGGCGGGCATCGCACTCGGCAACGTTCAGGCCTAAGCGGAAGTTTTTCATTTGTGGCAAGCATGGAGTGCCTACCGCTTCTTTCGTGGGGAATTGCTTGGCTAAATTTTTCATTTCCCGAGCCATGAGTTGGGGCGAGCGGAATGCCATCTGTGGTCCGCGACCGGCGCGGGATAGTTGCTTCTTCCCATCCGGCGCTAATAACACGAAGACCGTATTTTCTAATTGACCAGAGCGACCCGTGAAGATGTTCTCGAGAAATTTGGCTTCCTCCGCATCTTCATAGGTAGCCAAGCGGATACAGACGAAATCTTTGGCGGCTTCGACAAGTTGTGCGTTGGTCAGGAAACTCCTGTCCGTATTCTGCTTGCCTGGTCACCACATTCCGGAAACACCGATGCATTGCGGGGCGGCAGAGGTTAACAGGATTGGTTTGCCGGTACGTTTTGCCTCCGCGAGTCCATCCTGCAGGACTCCGTACCAGTTGATTCCCGTAGGCATGCCCTCCTTCACGAAGTCCGTCCGGATCGCATAGGCAGCGAGTGTGGCGGAAACAATGAGCGAAAACGCAAGGGTCGCGGTCATCCGTGTCAGCATGGTATATCTCACTTTTGGGTTGTCAGGGGTGGCCGTTCCTGTGGTTGGCGGCCGTTGCTATTGGTTAATCACGTAAGAAATACCGAATGGCACCCGAATAATGCAGAATTTATTCGAGTTTAGCTTTTCTGGCAGTCCACCGAGTTGGGCGTCAAGGACTGGGCGACCGCGGGGAGGCATGGTTGGGCTGCCATCACGAGTTTGCTGTAGAGAATCAAGCCCAGAACGCATGCAGGAAGATCGCGCCGCCCACCAGTGCGGCTGTTATCGCCAGAGTAAGGACAGCCGCTGAGGCAATGTTTAAGGCGGCTTCGATATCAGTGTTAACTTGATCTGTAATGCTGCGTGCAAGTCGCTCGAGGCTGCTATTAAACAGCTCAGCAGCTAGGACCGTGCCAATACACAGCAGCAACAAGCACCAATGTGCCAGTGGAAGTGCCAAGAAGGCTGCGAGGCCCAGAACGGCGATTGCCGCCGGTAGGTGAACGAGAAAGCTACTTTGGCCTTGGGTTCCCTGCCGCAAGCCACGAGCGGCGGCGGCGAACTTTTGCCACCAGCTGCGGGGGGAGCGTTGAAATGGTTCGTTGACAGGTGTGCCGGGCATAGTGGTTCCGATGAAGGTGTGGGAAACGCTTTAACCAGGGTGGGGGATCTAGTCCAAGTTCTCGGTACTGGCGGGCAGGATTCGTTGGCCGCCCACCAAGCCCAATTTTCCGCTGGGGAAAAATCTTGGCTCGATGGCGAAGAGGAACCCTAAATTATCCTGACTGGTGTCAGATTGGACGCCCATGCTGAGTAGGAACGACTCGCCCACTCGCGTGACGTTTAGGGTCTGTCCGATATTTCCCGTTTCGGCAAAATCGATAGCACTGGCCCCACGGAGAATCCATTTCTCTGACATGCGATAGGTCCCTGACATCAGCAGTACATTGCTGCTGATGGGGCCTTCGATGGTACGAAAGCCGACGTACAAATCTCCGACACCGGGTCGACTCATTTTGGTTCCTAGGCTGGCGGTGCGCAAGCCTTGGCTGAAGAAATCAAAAAAGCCATCCGAAACCACGCTTAATCGGTCGCCTATATTCCAACGGAAATCGTAATCAAACATGCCATAGCGGGCGCCGAAGTTATCGCGATCTTTTTTGGGGTAGAAATTGTAATTTACATCCAGGGTTACCCAGTCAACTACGCGTGCTTCCCCGGGTAAGCCTCGTTTAGTTTGCCAGCGATTGCGGAACCCTGTGCGAATCATGAGTAAGTCGTCCGCAATCTCCATCGCCGGTGTGGTAACGTTGCCCTGTGTATTGGAGCGAAGCGCGAAGTATCGTTCGTCATATTTGAGAGCGATATTTTCACCAAGTCCTGGTGTGACCCCAAAGGTATCAACGGCAAACCGACGACGAAAGAACTCTTGCGCGTCATCGTCCAATTGATTGTATAGCGGCAAACGATCGAAATTGGCGGAGGCGTCCGCATACAGATACTCGGACGTCCAGTTGATTTTGTGAGCCAGGCCATTCAGATTCAATAATGTGCTGTGGACCGTGGGGTCGACTCGCCAAAGTGGTAGGCTGGTGCGAACGCCAATTTGGCCCAGAAATTGAACAAATTCATCGCCGGCTAGATCCTGTTGGTAATAACTGGCTCCCCCCAGCAGGTAGGGAACGACGCGTGAGGGTCCTATGTCGATTGGAAAGTCGATTTCCTGTCGCGTTCCGGTAACGATCCCCTCTCGGTTAAAGCCTTCCCAAGCCAACGGATCGTAGTTCGGAGCGTCCACTGAGTTGGTCGGCGGTACCGCGGTGCGAAAACTACCGTAACTGATCGTGGTTTTTCCATGCCATACCGCGCGATCAAACATGACCGGTTGGCCAATCACGTAATGGTCAAATCGTGGCAACCAATCCGTGTGGGTGAAGAAGTCGTTGACCCCATAATCTGCTACCAGATTGAAGGAGTGGCTATTGATATTCTTTTCTAGCCAAATGCCAGTGCTGTAGTTCTTGTCTTGATCCCATTCCTTTTCAAAGTATTGCTGAAGGAAGTTTCGGTCACTTAACCATCCAATTTCTGCCCGCAGGTTATGGCCTCGCGAGTATTGTTTGTGATGCCGCCACAAAAGACGGCCACGAAACTCTTGTTCCAGAGGCACCATGCGGCGATCCAGTCCGAGGTTGTCAAAGCCTTGGTCGTTGATGAACCACGAGCGAAAGTAACTGTCGGTGAGACCGGCGGTGCCAAATAGACTGGGGCCACGATAATCGGCATCGGTACCACCCCCTAAACCGCGTTCGCTAAGGTAATCAATGTTGGACACCCAGCGGGCATTCTCGGGCTGATTGCGAATCCCCAGCAACTGGAATAAATCCAGACCCACGCCCAATTGAAATCCGAAAATATTGTCGTTGCCGACACGGAAACGACTGATGAAATAATTCGGGTTCTTTAAATCTGTCCGCAGGCGCGGCCAATAAAAGACCGGCACGCCGCCCAGGTAAACCTTGTTGGCTCTGCTTTCGATGAAGTAATCGTCCCCAACCTGTTCTCCCGTTTGGGGATTGACCACGGGTAAGCCGGAAAAGGGATCGACGCTTTGTCGCGGTGTACGCGAAATATTGAGTTGGTCGGATTGTAACCAGTATCGCGGCACACCCAGACGACTGGAGGTAATGGCCGCTCCGAATGCCTGCAGATTGTTTTCATCAAGTTGTTGCACGACATCGGCTTTGAGGCGTACCAAGCCCTTGTAACTGGGGACGGGGGTTAACACATCGGCTTTGAGGATCGTGCCACGCCGCGAAAGTACGTCGTAGTACATGCGTTCGGCAAACACGACGCGGTTGCCTTGGGCAAAGACGATGTTGCCCTCCATGTAAATTTCCCATCGCGATGTCGCGCTGCCATCCATTTTCACCATCGGGCTTTCCCATGCCACGATATTGTCAGCTTGAATAACCAGGCGACTGGTGCGAGGCTGACCCATCTGATCAAGCCGACCGAGTTCAGTACTGTCGATGGTGATTTGAGTGCCACCGGTATTGATGTAAATATATTCGCCCGGCCGATTCCCGCGCCGGCGATTCAGGTTGCTCCCACGCGATGTGTTCTTGGGAACAATGCTGACTTGGGTGTTCATGTTGCTGTTCGAAACGGGAGGCGGTAACGTGGCCGCTCCGTTAGCAGGAGCGGGCGAAATGGGGCCGCCAAGTTGATTCGGGAATTGGTTCGCTGGTTGCGGAATGGCCGGTGTCTCCGGCAGCACTTCCTGCACCTCTCCGGTAATCGGAGAGATCACGTATTGAGCCTGCCGTATCGTTTCGATTTCCTGTTGCCGACGCTCGTTACCGCGTTGAAAAATCGCCGGCGCATTATCAGCTGAGATCTCTTGGACCAGGTTATTGAACTGCATCCCCGAACGCGTGCGGAGACGCCCAAACCATTGCTCGTCTTCGAAACGATCGAGCTTTCCTGATTCCTGTTTGATTTCCAGCTGCGCCGATTTTTCCAAGTAGACAAGAATACTCGCAGCCTGCTCGCCTGGTTCAGTGTCGACCCAGACGATCGCCTCTTCCGCCCCCAGCGTGATGTTGCCTTGCGATAAGCGAGCGTTGCCCACAAGGTGAAAGACATCCCACGATCCCTGCCGCCAACGTCGTATCTGTTCAGCGTGACCGTGGACCGTCAGCTCCGCGCTGGGCTGCGGGAAGGTTAGATCGAATTGTGCGAGTGATTCGCTTGTCGATCCTAGCAAAACTCCCAATAAACAGAGCAAGCAAAACCAATGTGGGCGCAGTCCTCCAGCGCGTCGATCAATACCGACGATTCGCATCTGGATAACTCGACGCTTCAAATTCAGTTCCTTCACTCGAAAGTTCTTGAAATCAACACTAGGTGTGTGCCCAAGCGCAGCGGGAAATACGAAAGGGGCCCGTGAATGGGGCGGCGGAGTATAGGATCGCCGCCGCAGGGCAGCAAGCCAAAAGTTGAGAGACCCTGAAACACCTTCGTTACAGAGATTGCTAGCAGATTATCGCGG
>JAAEPL010000033.1 GCA_024232675.1 Planctomycetaceae bacterium | reverse complement strand
TTTCGGTAAACCGCCATCGATTTTTTCGTGTCGACCTCAACATCTCCGTGACGATCATCGTCATGCGCTTTGGTCACGGTGACTTTCTGATGCCAACAGTGCATGCCACTAATGGGGTCCGGGTGTACGGGGAACGTCAGGTTTTGGTGGACCCCCCCATCGCTCCAGAAAATTCTCGAGGAATCGGCGTCACCGCTTTGGTAGCCCTCGATATTTCCTTTACGACGCATGGACCAGACTCCGTCATCGCTTTTATTGATTTCCACCGTATTGCTGGCCCAGCGATTCGCCTTCGGATCCTGTTCACGTCGCCAGCGACCGAGGTGATGTGAGCAAGCAACGATACCGGGTTTAATGGCTTCGGTGACCCAAATTCGATCCACGAAAAAACCGATTTCAGTCGTGATCCGCACCAAGTCACCCGTTACCACACCCAGAGTATTGGCATCGGACGTGTGAATCCATACAGGATTCTGATTGGAGATCTCCGCCAGCCATTTGGCATTGCCACTTCGCGAGTGAATCAAGGTCGGCAGACGGTACGTCGGCAGGAGCACGAATTCGTTCTTATTGGGGTCGATGTTCTCTGGGTGAACATGCGATTTGATATAGGTTGGAATTTCAAATTCGGGCCATCCCCAATCCGTCATGGTTTGGGAGAAAAACTCTTGTTTCTTACTTGGAGTCAAAAAGCCTCTTCTGGGAATGCCATCGATAGACACGCCAATGACTTCTCCATTTTGGGATACAGAACCGGTATCTTCATCCGTCTGCGCCCCTTGCAACTCGTCTTGGGGAATTTCCTGAAGGTGTTTGGCGTATGATTTTTTCTCGACCTCAAAAGCTCCGTAGCGTCTCATGTATTCCAGGGGATCGAGGTCGTGTTCTGCTGCTTTGGCTTTTAACCCCGGCGTCTTTTCAAAGATGTAGCGGTAGTACTCATCGATGGTGATCTTTTCTCCCTCGCGATAGGGGGAGATGAAGTGTTCGCGAATTCCCAGATCGTTGTTTTTGTCGATAGCCCAGGAGAGTTCCAGCCAGAATTCGTCTTCTTCCCAAACCTCGCCGGGATTCACTTCATAGGTGAATTCGACTTCTTTGCCAGCGCGACGAGCGGCCTCTCTGAGAATGGGTTGACGGAAGGCGATCCACAGACCGCTATGCGTTTCGTAGCTGTTGAGGTCGTGACGTTCGCTGGCGTGTCCCATCGGTAAGACATAGTCAGCAAAATAAGCCGTCTCGTTCCATGTGGGAGTCATGGCGATGTGACAGCCGATCTTTTCCTCGTCTGAGAGGACGTCGATCCAAGAAAATCCGTCTGGGTAACTCCACACGGGATTGAAAACACGCGTGAAATAGGTGTCGATTTTTCCGCGACCCTCTTTCAGGAAGTGCGGCAGCAGGAAGCTCAATTCGTAGTGCGCGAGTGGGTACTCGTTCGGGAAATGCATCTGGTTCCAGAACTTTACCGCAGGCGGGTCATCGAAAAATTTGGGTTTGAATTTATTCCAACCGCTCGGGGAGGTGCCCCCAACGGTACCGACGCTACCGGTCAAAACGTTGAGGAAGTGCAAGGTTCTGGATACTGCCCAACCGCCGAGGTTGCCACTGCTGGCGCTACGCCAATTGTGGGTAGCCAAGCGATCGCCGGCGGCTCCAATACGCTTGGCAACTTGTCGGACCATTTGCGCCGATACGCCGGATTCCTGTTCGGCAAATTCGGGTGTGTATTCAGCATACTCTTGTTTCAAAGCGTCGATGAATTGTGAGAATTCATGCGGCCCAGCATGCCCGCGAGCCGTTAGGTAATCCCGCCAGTTGACCCATTGTTTCATCCACGATTCGTTGTAGGTTCCGTCCCTGAGAATCTCAGCTGCGATGGCCAACAAAACAGCCGCTTCACTGCCCGGTTGCGTCGGCATCCAATAATCGGCGGCACTGGCCGTGTTGGAGAGGCGTGGGTCTAATACCGCGAGTTCCGCACCATCCATCATGCCTTCGATGATCCGTTGAGCATGCGGATTAAAATAATGTCCTGATTCGAGGTGGGCACTTACCAGCAGGATGAATCGGGCGTTCGCGTGATCAGGTGAGGGCCGATCGTACCC
>JAAEPL010000032.1 GCA_024232675.1 Planctomycetaceae bacterium | reverse complement strand
TAAACCGAAGTCAGCTACAGACCTTCGTCAGCGCGCCGGGAATTCCAAGCAACGGATGAGTCGTTTTGGCGTGGAAAACGATGCCCCCTTCATTCGCTGGGCGTGCCCAGAAAAAATAAAAGACTCAAGACGCAGCGGCACAGGATGCGGGTAGGTAAAGAGCTGTCATCGGTGCCGCGCAACGAACTTCTTGTGTGTGGTATAATACCTTGGAAGCAACTTTTTTTTGCACCTTGGTTTTTACTGCTTGAAGCAATCAACATGCTATTTCGAAAACTGATCCTATTTGTCGGTGTGACCGGCGTCCTGGTTTTTGCAGCGAGTTGGCTTCACAAGGTGCCCATGCCTGGCCTGTGAAAAATTTTGGATGAGGTGGGTGGCTGACTGCCCCCCACTAATGCGTTAGTTTCAGCGCATGCGATTTGGTTTTCGGTATTGGTCCCAGGGTTAGTCTCTGCGGTTTTGATTTGGCCCCAGCTTCGTGTACCGAAGGTGTGGTTTGGTCTGTTCGGTTTGGTATTTGTCGGGACCTCTTGGTGGGTGGCCAGCGACTTAAGTCATTTTGTCGAGACGCGAAGTTCGTCCGAAAGTATGGGTTTGCGGACGGTCTATCTGTTCCTAAGTGAAACCGGAAAACCTTTGCTCCAGTTGATGTGTGGATTCTTAGCAGCGGCATTCATTTCATGGAAGTTTCCCGGTAGAGATACCCGTTCTTTGAATCCTTCCCTCGCTACGGAAGAAGCAGGCTCGGATTAACAGCCGAACTCGGGGAATTACCCGCAGGAACGCTACGTGAAGTTATGTGTGGGAAGTCCGCTTGTTTTGGTTTGGCTAATCAGCGAGGCACTGAAGCAGCTTTTGTTCAACCTCGTCCCAACCGGAAGTCTGGCTGTCAAGAATGATCTCAAGGCGACTGTCACGTCGATACGCCGATGTAGCATAGCTGGTCGCTTCTTTGGCCCGATTGATTGACCACCAATCATGTTGGCAGCGAAACACGCCTTTCACGCGAACGATTGGATGGACATAACCCAAAAAGTCCAGCAGTTTGTCTCGGTCAAAGATGTCGTCTATGTGAAAAACCCAGCCGCAGGCGTCGTAGCCAGGCCCATCGTTTTGGAAACGGAGAGGGTGGCCTTTCGTCGGTGAGGGCTGCGTTTGTTTCACTAGTTCTGGTTCGCCCGGCGTGTGGACTTCCGCAGTCCGGTTGAGCATCGGCAATTTATCCTGGTCGGCTTCCGGCGATGGGTGTGCATCCGCGAAAAGTGGAAATCGAACGATGTCGAATTCCCGATCCAGCAACTGCGAGTCAATCACCCCGTAGCTAGTTTCTATGATCAGTTGCTTGGGTGGCCGGAAGCTCTCGACCCATTCGCGACAGCGATCGATTAATTCACGGTCACGATCATCGGTCCAGTTTAAAACGACGATATCCGCCAGTTGCACTTGGTCTTGAAAGACTTCTGTTTCGCGCCACCTGGGGTCTTCGAAATCTTTGGGATCGATTAAACAAATAATATTGCGAAGATCAATGGCGCGGCAGAAATCCCGACTTCGGAGTATGTCCACGACCTTCGCTGGGTGACTAACCCCGGAAGGCTCCAGAATCAAACGGTCAGGTTTGGTACGGCGGATGAATTGGGCAAGTAAAGGTTTGAATGCGAAAGCGAGTGTGCAGCAGGCGCAACCGCCCCCTAATTCTTCAATCGCGATGCCACTGGAACTGGAATCAACTAACGCGTGATCGATGGAAACCTTGCCGAATTCATTGATCAGAATCGACCAGCTTTCATCCTTGCTTCGCTGCTCGATCAGTTTCGCGATTGCGGTTGTTTTTCCCGAGCCGAGAAAACCAACCACCAAATTCGTCGGTATGCGTTCCCCTTTTTTCCAAGCCATTGGTGCCTATGGTCCCTTCGGAAAAATATTGCGCTGGCATGATTTCCTCTTAACCTTACATGCAATAGTGTTGCATGTGAAGGCTTGTCTGATAATCGCTTGAAACGCAGCGGAACACCAGCCTGAGAGGTTGCGAATCCAAAAATCGCATCGGCGAGAGCATTGTGAGCTCGCGGTGGCTTCGCTGGGTGCTCCGAAATCCTTGAACTGACTCAACGCGTCCAGGAATGCTTCTACCTTGAAAATCGTTGACTATTTATCCGATTTGTCAGGGTCTTTTCAGGCATCATCAAGGAGGCGGTTTGCCACGTTCGAGTACCTTACGGCGGTGGCCTAGCGTCCTTTCCGTAGCATCAATAGCGGGCCGTGTATCCGTCATTGGGTTCGCGGTTTCGTTCGGAGCATCACTCGTCTTGCGACGGTGTTAGTGGCCGAAGTTCATTGCCCTGTTTGTCCACAGGGTATAACGCGCCTTCGCTGTTCAGTTGTGCGATCATCTCACGCATCATCCGCTTGAGGACCTCAGG
>JAAEPL010000031.1 GCA_024232675.1 Planctomycetaceae bacterium | reverse complement strand
TCTTATGAGGAATTCGCTTTTCGCATTGAATTGTGGGGAGATGAAATCGAGCAGCTTTCCTATATCAATCCACTGACAGGGGAAGTGATCGAAGTTCAGGATCGACTGTTCATTTATCCAGCGAAGCACTTTGTAACCACCGAAAGTCGGATTGCCACGGCGGTCGACGAAATCAAAAAGGAGTTAGCGGGCCAATTGGAAAAGTTTCGGGAGTGCGGGAAATTGTTGGAGGCCCAGCGATTGAGTGCGCGGACACGTTTTGACGTTGAGATGTTACAAGCGGTTGGGCACTGTCCGGGTATTGAAAATTACAGTCGCCCTCTTTCAGGCAGGCCACCGGGGGCCACTCCGGAAACACTGTATAACTTTTGCCCGGACGATTTCCTGCTTTTTGTAGACGAATCTCACGTCACCGTGCCGCAGGTTCGAGCCATGTATGCCGGCGACCGCAGTCGTAAGGAAACGTTGGTCGAGCATGGGTTCCGCCTGCCCAGCGCCTTGGATAATAGGCCTATGAAATTTGAAGAATGGGAAAACCGGATCCATAAATCGATCATGGTTTCCGCCACGCCCGGCGATTACGAATTGGAAAAATCGGGTGGCGAAATCGTGGAGCAGATTATTCGACCGACGGGTCTTTTAGATCCGGAAATTGACGTGGTACCCGCACGGGGCCAAGTCGCTCATTTATTGGAACAAATTAAGGAACGCCGAGACCGCGGGGATCGCGTGCTGGTGACGGCACTTACGAAAAGATTGGCCGAAGATCTCAGCGCCTATTTTTGCGAAAATGGTGTGAAGAGTAATTGGCTGCATAGTGAACTCAACGCTTTTGAACGCGTGGAGATTTTGCAGGAGTTACGCGCTGGACGATACGATGTCTTGGTCGGTGTGAATCTGTTGCGGGAAGGCTTGGATCTTCCCGAGGTTTCCTTGGTCGCCATTATGGATGCGGACAAAGAAGGGTTTTTGCGGAGCGAGACGTCGCTGATTCAGACGATTGGAAGAAGTGCCCGAAACGTGAACGCAAGGGTGATCCTCTATGCGGATCGGGTGACCGCGGCCATGAAAGCAGCGATCGATGAAACCCAGCGGCGACGAAAAATTCAGCAGCAATACAATGACGATCATGGTATCACGCCAAAAACTGTTTCGAAAAATATCCGTGCCGGAATTGAATCGGATCGCAAAGCCCACGAAGAGGCGCAGGCTGCGGCGGCCGGAAACGACAAGACGGTTTTGGTGACCGAAGACTACATCAACAGTATGCAAACGGAGATGCTTAAGGCCGCCGAGGATCTCGATTTTGAAAAAGCCGCTTCACTACGCGATCGAATCACGCAGTTACAGGATCAAATTGGCGAACCGCTTGCTCAAGTGAATGAGACCAAATCCAAATACAGTCGAAAGGGTCGTAAAGGGGGACGGGGTGGCGGACGTCAGGGACGCGGCAAAGTACCGCGTCCAAAGAAATTGAAGTGATTGACGAATTTGAGTGCCCCAGAAAGCAGCTTAGTCCATGTGGTTTCAGAAGAAGATGCAATTGGCAGAGCGTCCCCGTGGTTACCACTTGGTGACCGGCGAAGTGCTGCGGCAGTTACCGGAAATCGACGAGATCGATATGGGGTGGCTACAGGTGTTTATTCAGCACACCTCGGCCTCGCTAACGATCAATGAAAACGCTGACCCCGACGTCCGCGTAGACATGGAAATGGTAGCCAATACCTTGGTTCCGGAAAGTTTGCCTTTTATCCATGTTTGCGAAGGGCCCGATGACATGCCGGCTCATTTCAAAGCCTCAATGATGGGTAGTTCCTTGATGATTCCAGTTAGCGAGGGCCGCCTAGCCTTGGGAACGTGGCAGGGGATTTATCTGTGTGAGCATCGTAACCGCGGCGGGGCTCGTCGTTTGGTTTTAACGTTAAACGGTCAGGCATGAAATTAGCGGGCGGCTTGCCAAGCTTGCCGTATTTCATTCTTTTTCGATCGGGATTGTTTTGCCGCCGGCCCTGCAGCGTCGCTTTTTGCTGTGAAATGCTTTTCGCAAGCTGATTCCCCTTCAATATTGGCGATGCATTTCTTACAACGTGTGGGTGAGTAAAACAGAAATGACGGAACACGAAATCGCGCACCAAATTATCCGCATTCGTGGTGCGCGCGAAAACAATCTGAAAAACATCGATGCTGATGTACCCCACGGGAAATTGACGGTGGTCTGCGGACCCAGTGGGTCCGGTAAGAGCAGTTTGGCGATACGCACCATTTTTGCCGAAGGGCAGCGGCAATACATCGAAACGCTTTCCACTTACGCCCGGCAGTTTGTCAATGAACTGCCTCGCCCCGACTTTGATTCCATTGAAGGGCTCCAACCCACCCTCTGCATCGATCAGCATCCGTCCAATAACAGCCCCCGCAGCACCGTGGGGACAGTCACAGAAATTCATGATTTCTTAAGAGTCTTGATGGCTCGAGCGGCAGACGTGCACTGCCACCAATGCGGCAGCCCTATCCGACAGATGCCAAGTGACCGGATTGTTGACTGGATTACGGAATTACCTGAGGGAACCAAAGCCATCATCATGGCCCCTTTGGTACGAGGTAGAAAAGGTCGTCACGACGAGGTCATTGAGGAAATTCGCAAAGCCGGTCTCTTACGCGTCAGGATTGACGGCAAGATGCTGGAAGTCGATTCCCCGATCTCACTGAATGCCCGGCAAAATCACACGATTGAGGCAGTCGCTGACCGAATTATTGTGCGTGAGGGTAATGAAGAACGCATTGCCGAGTCGGTCGATTTGGCTCTGCGATTATCTGATGGTTCATGTCTGTTTCGATATCAAGATCGCAGTGAGAATTCGCAAGCCGATGATTGGTGCGAGACGCTATTCAGCACTCGATTCGCCTGTCCGGATTGCGATGTGGCCTATGCTGAACTGGAGCCAAAGAGTTTCAGTTTTAACAGCCCCTACGGAGCGTGCCCCACCTGTGAGGGACTGGGCTGGACCGAGCAGTTTGACGGCGACATGATTCTGGATTTGTCACGCCCGGTTAACGGTGGTGCCATCGTTCCATGGCAGACGTTGGCTTCATCGACTCGACGTAAAAGGAATGATCAACTCGACCCCTTTCTGGCATTAGAAAAGCTCGAGAAGACAACGCCGTTGGAGGATTACAAACCGAAGCAGCTCAATCGCCTACTGTACGGTAACCAAAAAAAGTGGCCCGGTTTGTTACAGTTGCTCGAAAAAGAACTGGCCACTTGTACTTCAGAAGCTCGACTGGATGAGCTTGAGTCTTTTCGTGCCTTAGTCGTTTGCCCCGACTGCGAGGGAAGCCGATTGGGCGCCCAGGCGCGTTCGGCATCCATTAAAGGACAAACGATTATTGATATTAATCGTGCGCCATTGGACGACGTGAAACAATTCTTTGATGAGTTGGAGTTTGACGAGGAGCGAGCGGATATTGGGGTTCCTTTGGCTCAGGAAATTGCCTCCCGTTTGGAATTTTTGTGTCAGGTAGGTCTCAATTACCTAACCTTGGATCGGCCTGCCGATTCTTTAAGCGGCGGCGAGTACCAACGTGTGCGGCTGGCATCTTCCATCGGCAGTGGACTGGCAAATGTGTGTTACGTTTTAGATGAGCCAACGATTGGGCTTCATCCCGCTGATAATTTACGATTGATTCAGTCGATTCGTGATTTGAAATTGGCAGGTAACACGGTCATGGTCGTCGAACATGATGCCGATATGATTCGCCAGGCCGATTGGGTCATCGATATCGGACCGGGAGCTGGTACGAACGGAGGGCAGGTGGTATTTGCTGGCTCCTTTGATGATTTGTTATCAAATGAAGAGAGCTCGACGGCTCGTTTCCTGGCTGAGAAAAGCAAAATCCAAAGGCCTGTTGAGGTACGTGCTTTTAATAAAAAACACTGTGTGAAAATTCGCGGAGCCAATGCGAACAACCTGCAAAATGTGGATGTAGATATTCCACTGGGTATGTTTGTTTGTGTGACCGGAGTTTCCGGGAGTGGCAAAAGCACGTTGATTGAAGATACTTTAACGCCGGCGATTCGCCGGCAATTGGGGTTGGCGTCTCATCGCCCCGGGGTCCATAAATCGCTGCAGGTGGTCGGCCCCCTGGATAACCTATTGCGCGTGGACCAAAAGCCAATTGGTCGTTCAGCTCGCAGTAATGCCGCAACTTACACCGGCATCATGGATATGATTCGTAAGTTATTTGCTGCTACCAAGGATGCCAAATCTCGCGGCTACACGGTTTCCCGATTTAGTTTTAACTCCAAGGCAGGGATGTGCCCGGTTTGTGAAGGCTACGGGCAGCGGAAGATTGAAATGAATTTCCTTCCCAATATGTTTGCACCCTGTGAACAATGTCGTGGTCGCCGCTACAATCACCAGACACTGGAAGTCCGTTATCGAGACCATTCGATCGCCGATATCTTACAGATGTCGATTGCCGACGCCTGTGTGTTTTTCCAAAACGTGGACAAGATATTTCATCCCCTGCAGGCACTCAATGAGGTCGGCTTGGGGTACCTTTCATTAGGGCAACCTTCGACCACGCTGTCGGGCGGTGAAGCTCAACGAGTGAAACTGGCCACGGAAATCAGCCGAAACTTACACGGCCACTGTTTGTATTTGCTGGATGAGCCGACAACCGGCTTGCATTTTCAAGATGTGGAAAAATTGCTGGGTGCAATTCATCGATTAGTGGAAAATGATAATTCCGTGATCGTCATCGAACATCACATGGAGCTGGTGGCCGCTGCCGATTGGATTATTGATTTAGGGCCGGGTGGGGGCCAACATGGTGGTAAAATTGTTGCCAGCGGTTCGCCGGACGTTATCAAACAAGTGAAGTCATCAAAGACCGGAAAGTTTTTGCCATGAAGCAGGTGTATCTAGATTACAACGCAACCACTCCGGTCGCTCCCAGTGTTTTTGAGGCGATGGAGCCATTCTTTACGAGGCATTACGGAAATCCTTCCAGCAGTCATGCGATGGGAAGGGCTGCTGCGGAGGCCATGGAAGATGCGCGTTCTCGCGTGGCAAGTATTCTGGCCGCTGACGCCGAAGAAATTGTGTTTACTTCCTGTGGAACCGGCAGTAACAACTTGGCGATCAAGGGGGTCATGATGTTTGATGGCCGCCCTCGAGGACACATGATAATCTCAAATATCGAACATCCTGCCGTGACCGCGCCGGCGCGGTTTTTGGAAAAACTGGGATGCGAAGTCACTGTCGTAAACTGCAATCCGGATGGTGTCGTTAACCCGGCAGATGTTCGCGATGCCCTGCGGTCGGATACGCGATTGGTGAGTATCATGCATGCCAATAATGAAATTGGGACGATTCAGCCTATTCGCGAAATCGCAAATATTTGCAAACATCACTCCGTACTCTTGCATACAGACGCTTCGCAATCGGTAGGAAAGATATCGACCTACGTCGACGAGCTAGGGGTCGATCTATTGACCATTGCTGGTCACAAAATTTATGCACCCAAAGGAGCGGGTGCGTTGTTTGTACGCGAGGGGGTCGGGTTGGAACCTTTGCTGCATGGCGGTGACCAAGAGAATGGGATGCGAGGTGGCACAGAGAATACGGCATTTATTGTGGGGCTGGGGCAAGCTTGCAAGTTGGCTTCCCGCTGCCTAGATGAATCGCGTGAGCGTATGGAGACCTTACGCGATCGACTGTATATGCGACTGTGTGAGGGCACGGGGCAAAAATTATGCGTCAACGGAGGCGACGTTGCTCGCTTGCCTAACACGCTCAGCGTGCAAATGCCGGGCTGTATGGGCAGTGACCTGTTAGATCGCTGTAATGAAATTTGTGCTTCCACGGGCTCCGCTTGCCATTCCGATTTACAAGCCATGTCCAAAACTTTGTCCGCGATTGGACTCTCCGTCGAACAAGCCAATGCTACGTTGCGTCTCAGTGTGGGTTGGTTTACATCCGAGGAAGATGTTGATTATGCAGGATCGGCTTTGGTGTCGGCCTGGGAATCACTGACCGCTGCCTAAGGCATGCCTCACTAGGTGAATCAGCACCCGAAAACCGCACGGGCGTGAGGAAGGTCCACAGAAGCGAAAATTCGGAATCGCGTTCAGGCTTAAAAATCGGTTGCCTCGTCGATCTTCTCTTCGGCTTCAAAGGTATCGCCAGGCAATAACTGAATATCGCCGTGCTCCCCAATTTGCTCGGTTTTCACGCTGTGGTGACGCACCAGTTCCAGGATTGCAAGAAAGATACTGACCAAAGCTGATTTGTGCATTCCGGGTTCAAACATTTCAGAAAATCGCAATTGCCCTTCGGCATTTAAACGATCGTGAATGCGGGTCATATAAACATGAATGGGTGTCTCATCCATGACAATGCTTTGTGGCATTTTGGGTGTGTTGTTCTTAATTATGCGGCCAAAGGAGCTGACCAGATCCCACAGTTCGATTTCTTGAATCTGTTGCTCACCGAGATCGACCTTGCGCGGAGGGAGATCATTTACCAATCGCGGATAGCGATTCTGCCATTCTTCGGATTGTTCGCTAAGCAGAACTGATACGTCCTTAAATTCTTTGTACAGCAATAATCGCTGTACCAGATCTTCACGTGGGTCGGTCTCGTCGAGTGAGCTTTCATCCTCGGGCTTGGGCAAAATCGACTTCAATTTCATCTCTACCAACAAGGATGCGATCTCGAGGAAATCTCCCGCTCGATTGATGTCTACCTCTTGGATCGAATCCACGTGCTCGAGAAATTGTTCGGCGATCTTGTGTAACTTCAAATCACCCACTTCAACTTCGTGTCGACGTACTAAATACAGCAGCAAATCCATCGGACCACGGTATTGCAGGAGATCAACTTTGAAAGGGTCGGCGGTTCCGTTGCTCATGGTTAATTCCACAAAATTTAAACGGACTGTTGGAAATGACAGTCGCGGTTTCTTGCCAGTCGTTAGTACGTGGGAAGATGACAATTATTACACCCACGTTGCAATCCCAATGTTAAGACAGTGGTAAGGAATGTAAGACCAACTATCTTTCTTAAAGGTAATAAGGTCGCAGAAGTCCCTAATTTACCTTCTTGCTGCCCGTAAAAGTTGCCGATATTCCCTATGTTCACCTGCGGAAGCAGTAGTGATTTAGGCCGTTGCCCTTCGCTGGGG
This sequence comes from Planctomycetaceae bacterium, assembly GCA_024232675.1. GTDB lineage: Bacteria > Planctomycetota > Planctomycetia > Pirellulales > Pirellulaceae > CAJQPP01. Next base: position 23,502 of record JAAEPL010000031.1, on the reverse strand, counting down.
CAGCAACAAGCTTATGGGGGAATCACGCGAGTTATGCAGCTAAATACCTGTACCGAGCTCAATGAGATGGGCCAACTTAGGCAGTATGTATCTCGCACCTTGTGTCGTGAAAACAACATAGAAGTCGGTGTTTTCCAGATCACAGAGCGTTTACTGAAGCGACGCGGACAGCCATGTGGAATTTATTTCTGCTTGCACGGTCCGCGAAGCGTAAAGCTCACAGCGATTTGGGAAACCGAGAAAAACACAATTTTGTTTTACGGCTCCACTGGTGAGAGGTTCAAGCAGACCAAGTTAAACGATTCGCCAGATCTTAAAGACCAACCTGAAATCGCCAACTTTTAATTACATAGCAATTATTCATAACATCATAAGACTTTTGAAAAGTCCAGGAGGCTTTGATAAATGCTGGTATTGTCCAGAAAAGAAACCGAAACGATCAAAATTGGGGACGACATCGAGATCACACTCGTTCGCGTCTCGGGGGATCGCGTTCGAGTTGGCATCCAGGCACCAAACGACATGGTGATCTTGAGAGGCGAACTAGAGAAAAGACCTGAATTACAGTCGAGAAAAAAATCCGCTTAGAGCCACTCCTGTCGCAACGATGGACCGCGACAACACGCTCAGCCGATTAAACCAGACTAGTTCTTCATTTGAAAAATACGATCAGGGTGGTTGCCAATTGGCAACCGCCCTTTTTTTATGGCAGTATCGCGAAGGGTTTTTTAGCTTTATCTACGACAGCTTCGCTTGGCACGCCTCGAGGTCCAAGCCGAATCCTCGCTCAGTTAAACGTAGGTAGTGATCGCGATCAATGGCCCAGTAACCGGGGTGGTTGGATAGGCTGCGTAAATGGCCCATGGATGTGACTTGCTTTTCAAACAGGTCAGCATCCAAGGTGAGATTTAAGATAGCCTCGTAGATCCTTTGCAGTTCAGCCAGTCGGAATTCTTGTGGTAATAACTCATAGCCGATCGGTTGACAGCGGATTTTTATCCGCAAATTCATGAGGAACGATTGAATGATTTCGGCATGATCGAACGCCAGCGTCGGTAGTTGCTCTAGCGGGTACCAGCGCACTGCCTTGGCGTCGTCACCGGCACTGGCATTTTGCGAATTCCAAGCAAACATCCCAAAATAGACGACGGTAATGACGTGGGTTCTAGGATCGCGTTGAGGGGTTCCATAAGCTCGCCATTGGTCGAGTTTTATGTTCTGCAAACTCGTTTCTTCGGCAAGTTCTCGTGCCGCAGCGACGTCAATGTCTTCGTCGGCGTCGACAAAACCACCTGGTAATGCCCAGTGTTCTTTGAACGGATCTTTCCCCCGCTGGATCAATAACAAACGCAATTGCCTGTCGCTCCAAGTCAATATAATGCTGTCAACACTGACGGCAGGTCTCGGGTAGGGATAGGAAAACTGGGACACGACAAAGACCGCAAATGAAGGAATGTTGACAGCTCGCTAAAGAGGAAGCTCGTTCATCAGTGGAGGCTTTCGCCAATCCGAAAGGTTTTTCGTTAGCTAGGAGAGGCACGCCAGTTTAGATCTTGTTCATGGAATCGAACATGCGTCGTTTGGCGATGTTTGCTAAATTAGGCTCGGTTGTGACCATTTTTCGTCTATTCCCACCCATTGAATGTCATTGAGGGCGATATGAATCGTTTTTCTTCTTCTGCCTTTCTATTGCTGCTGTTCTTGTCTTGGTTTGTGGCCTATCCGCTGCAGGCACAGGAAGATGCAAAAGCCAAAGACCCGAGCACGCTATCGCCCTCTTCGGAGGAAGATTCAGGACAGGCCCAAAGTGATGACGATTTGGTACTGGCGCAGCAAGTTCGTGCAATGGTGACCAATGGTGAAACAAGAGATGCTTGGGAGCTTATCCAAGCGAAAATGGCGGATGATCCCGATCAATATTCGGTGCGTGATATTGAACGGAGTTTTGCTTTGGTGGCTAGCGGATTTAGTCGTATTCGCAACGCCAGAGAGGCTTACAAAACGTTAGATCAATTGTGGGACTATCAATTGGAACAGTTGCGGGCACAGAACCAAGATGTGCGTATTTCGCGTACTGTTCGTGCCATGTTGGCCTTGGCCCCAAAAGTTAAAAAACAAGATGAAATTACGGCACTGCTCGATCAATCTCTGCAAGGCGTGGAAGCCATGGCTGGCGATAATCCGCCGGTTCCTGTGGCGATCGAGTTGGCGGATATTCGCGGAGCGAAAGCCTCTGCTTTGATCCAGGACGGGGAATTAGCGGCGGCGGTTGCCATTCTTAAATCGGAGAGTCTGCGGCTTGAGACCCTCTATGAAACTCACCCCGAAGATCCGGTGGCCTCAGCAGCATTTGTAAGATCATTGTCGAACTTGCTGCGGTTTACGGAAGATGTCGACGAACGCGATGCCTATTACGAACGCCATCAGTCAATTATCAAAAAGCAAATGAATGCAGAGTCAGAAAACGGTAGGTTTGCTGCCCAGTACCTGGCGACGCTCCTTTTCAAAGCGAATTTGGAATTGGATGCGAGACCCGCGTTGGCAATTCAGTTGATTGACGAGGGTGAAAAGGTCTTAGCGGATTTGGAAATAACCAACCCGGAGGCGACTCGTTCATTGCAACAAGCCAAAGCTCAATTTCAGGCCTTCCGTAACCGCGCAGCATCTCGCCAAGCCATTTCCGAGATGCTCGGTAAGCCAGCTCCGAAATTAGCGGCCGAATTCTGGGTCAACGGAGATCCCCTCACATCTGAAGATTTGGAAGGCAAGGTCGTGCTGCTTGATTTCTGGGCCATGTGGTCTCGGCCTTGTGTTGCGACCTTTCCCAAAATCAATGAATGGAACGAATCGTTTTCGTCGGAAGGGTTGCAGATCATTGGTGTGACCGGACGCTACAACCTCGATTGGGATGAAGGCACCGACAGGCCCAAACAGAGCGAAGGCGCGGTGACGGCTGAGCAAGAATTGGAAACGATTGAAAAGTTTATGGAGAAAGCCAAATTGCTCTTTCCCACGATGGTCCTGGAGAAGGGGTCCAAGATGCCTGCGGATTTTGCCGTCGCAGGCATTCCGTATCTGGTTTTGATCGATAAAAAAGGTAACTTCCGTATGGCCAAGATCGGCGGGAATGCAAAAAACATGCAAGCCATCGAAGCAATGATTAAGGAATTGTTAGCTGAGTAGAAACCCGATTCTGCGTAGGCAGGGTTCGCAGACCGCCCTCCTTTTTAGATGGCGTGGCGGGTGGCTTCACCGAAATTCGACTTGTCTCGCTAGCTTTAAATCGGCAGGCGGAGGCGTTAAGTCACTGAATGTACCACCGAACTGCTCTGCTAATTGAGGCAGCGAATCGTTGTAACGATTGCTGAACGTTAATTTCTCACCGCTCGGTAGATTGATCGAGTTGGTCCAGTAATCTTTTTCCACAACGACCTTCCCAGTGAGATTTTCCCTCAGCGGTGATCTTAACCAACGGCGGCAGGTGAGTTCCAAACCGTTTTCAGTTTTCACTAAGTGGCAGCGACTGCGTCGTTTGATCGAGCCCACATGGAAGGCCGGGAATACGACCAGTCTCTCTGGAATAGGTTGTCCTCTGCGCGGGTTGATTTTTCCCAGAACATAATCCAGGACGACGGTTCTGAAAAACAACTCTCGACGCCGCACCCAATTGAAAATAAACAAGCAAGCGAGAAACATGACAATATTCAATATCATCGCAGTCAGTGGGCTGAAAACGTAGATTGCCATCAAGCCAACGCAAATTGATTTGTTGGCGATTTCAAAGCAGGCATCTAAAGCGGGGACCGGTGTCACCCAGACCAACAGTTCAAAAAAGAATTTGACCGCGTTAATCACAATAACATTTACTGCCATAGCGATCGCAATCAGCACGTCGTAGCTCATAGAAAAAAGTCCGGCGTTAACCATGACCGAAGATTCTGTTTCGACGGCGGGAGCTAGGTTGGTAATTAATTTCAACCCGACTAATACGATTATGGCGGAATAGGTCTCTAGGAAATCAGTAAATTGCGCAATGGGTTTGCTGACTTTGGAAAACCGTGGCACGGATGTTAGGACCGTCAGCATGAGAAATGTCCAGAACAAGGTGGGGTTCGCCAATGGTGATTGGGAGCTAAGCAAGACATTGTCGGGTAACCAATCCGGACCATAACAGGCAAGGCCGGAGAGGAGTGTGATGCCAAAGAAAGGCGATAGTGCAATCGGCGCTAAAGGCGCAAGCCACTCGATGGTCGATATTTGGCGGGTGATACCCTCTACCACGACCTGTTGTCCCGGCGCCAATCCTGGTGTCTGACCTAAGGTCGGTATTTGAGTGATTGCTGCGAACAGAAGAAAGACTGTCAGTATGGTGAGTACTCGCCACATAAACGTCGACCCATCAAAAAGTAGTTGAGAGATCGAATTGTTCCATTTATTGAGACGGACGGGTAGTCCCTGGTGATGAGATTCGACGAGACAATGGTCAGCAAAACGGGCGTGGGGCGTGGAGATCCGATTGGATTTTTTAAGATCATGCCCCGTTCAAGAAGATTGAGGACAGTTGGCAAGCAGGAGTGCAAATGCTTGATCCGCGAGCCTGTTAATCCTTGGTAGCCAAAAGAACTTGCCGTTTTCCCCCTTCCGGACCGGCAGGTGTTTGCACGTGAAAGCCGAGTGACTTTAATCTCTTCTGTACCACAGATTTGACACAGTAAGTTGTTAGCCTTCCACCTGTTTTGAGGACCCGATGCAAATCACCGAAGAACGGCTCGGTCCAAAGTTCAGGACTGATGGCCGGACTAAAGGCGTCGAGATAGATTGCATCAAAGGAACAACTCGGTAATAGGTTCTCATCTTGGATCAACGATTCTGCTTGACCCACCAGTGGTGTGAAGACAACGGGAGGAACCCACGTTGCCGGTTGAGCGTGCTGAATAGGTTGGTCGTAATAATTGAGCCATGCGGTTTCCAAGCCCGGCGTGTGCAACTGGCTTTGCAGACTCAATTCACGGATGAGTGTGGTCGGGGGGCGAAAATTATCGATCGCCGTATAGGTTAAGGGGGTGTTGAATTTAATCGCTCGATCCGCGGTCACCAGAAAGTTCATGCCTGTGCCGAGGCCAATTTCCAACACGTTGGTGGTGTCTCCGGACCCGAGGCTGGAATCCACGCCGCTGTGCTCCAAGTAGACTAGGCGTGATTCGCTCCAAGCGCCGGATTCCGAATGATAAGAAGCGTTAAGTTTCTCGGAATACAGAGTGCGGCTACCGTCATTGGTTAATTTAATTTTCACGATTTCGATGCCACATTCGCATTAATGCTCTAAGACTTTTAACCGCTAAATACTACGTCAGAGCTCGACTCATCCATTTCAGGTGGCTTTGAGAAAAAACGTAACAGGAGGACACCTGCCGTTGCGCAGATGGCTCCGACGACCAGAACTTGGGGGGGCACATTCTCCTGCTCTGCGGTAATCCGACCAAGCTCAATCAAGTCATCGCGGTAGTAAGCGAAGCAGACAGTGATCGCATTGTGCAGGGCATGCAGCAGAATGCCAGGAATGACACTGCCACTGCGGTAACAAACCCAACCGAGAATGACACCCATAATGGTCGTTGGCAGAAAGCGGCTGATGGTGAGGCCACTCGATGATATTAAATGAAACGAACCGAACAAAATGGCAGTGGCAAAAATGGTTTTCCAGGGCGAGAAGTGGGTGCGGAAGGATCTGAAGAGCAGGCCTCTGAAAAATAGTTCTTCGCAAATGGCGGGCACAATTGCCATCGATAATAAGAGCATCCAAATAGGTGCCTGTTTGATACGTTCGACATACTGTTCGCCTCGTTGAACCAGCAGATCCGAGGTGGCTTCATCCGACAAACCAACAAAATCAAGCGCTTGAGACGACCAAGAAATGACCTGAAGTAAAAGCGGTCCGAAGCCGATTCCCATCATGACACCTGCGATTAACGCAACCGCACTTGTTTTGCTAATGCCAAACCCGGAACGAAAACGAACTCGATGAAATGCCGTGATTGCCCAAGGTATGAGCAGGAAGACAATCACCAAACCTGCGGCCGCCAGCCATAATTGCATTGCCAGCAAGCTTTGTTGCGCTGCCGCGTCCGCAATCTCGGAACCTGATGTCTCCACAACCGCGGTTCTCGCCAAAACACCGTTCCATATAAAGGTGGCAGGAAACAAGCAGGCTAAGCAGAGCATGCCTAGTGATAGGCTGGCATATTTTTGTTGACGGTGCGGGCGTTTGAACAAATTGCCAATGCCCTGGCCCTGTCCGTATAACACGCTGGCAGTGCCAAAGAATCGGGCGGCCAAGGTTAAGGCAAGCAAGGAATACATAGCGGTCGAAAGCACGGTGATGATGGCATTCCGCCAATCAGCGGAACCGTCGATTACATCTCGGGCCAATAACACGATGTTGACGAGCGGAGTGACGGTCCAGACTCCTGTCAATTGAAGGTCTGGCTTTAGACTCATTAAGCTAGGTGCCAAAGCGACCATCACAACAGGAATCAGGTAAGCCTGCCCTTCCTTAAAACTTCGAGCGAAGCTGGTAATGACCAGTAAAACGGAAGAGAAGAAGGCGGCGAACAGAATCAACAGTCCGAGCACTCGGATTGCCGTCGCAACCGACAGTCCTTGTTCTCCCAAAAAGACAGTGTCTAGCTGAAATACCCATAGCGTAATACTCATGCCAAGCAAATTAACAATCGCCGTCAGCATGGCTACCGAGATGATGGCCACCAGTTTTCCGAGCAGGATACGCATGCGGGGGATCGGCGCTGCAATCATGCTTTCTAAAGTCCCTCGCTCACGCTCGCCAGCGGTTAAGTCGATCGCCGGATAAACTGCCCCGGTGATTGTCATCAGCGTCAAAATGAGGGGAATGATTGCGGCAAACGAGATGCCTGTGGAGCCCGCAGCATTCGACTTGAGCTCAATCATCTCGGTCTTGATGCTCACGGGTTCTCGAATCAATCGCCGTCCCGTAACACGCTCCAACAGCGTTTGGTAGGTAGAGAGATTGGTGTAATTGAGTATGTTTTCCAATAACGCCAGAGCCTTGAGACTCCTCACATCGTTGTCCAAGTAAAGCAGTGTGAATTGCAGTCCGGTGTTTTTCCCGTCAGCATCCCGGCGGTTGTCAACTAGAACGCCAACATCTGCACTACCGTTAGCAAGCATTTCCTGTATGTCTTGCTCTTGTTCGGGGTCGACCCAATTGAAGCTGTGCTTCTCAAATAGATTTTTCTGTGTGGCTAAATCTTCAGCTGAGAGGTTGCCTGGGTTGCTCTCGTTTGTGCCCGATCGTTCGCGAGCAGCATTGTAATCAACAAAAGCCCGATTGAGTTTCCGAAGATCCTCCTCGTTGAGTGTTTGCTGTTCCTCTAAAACGTAGGCGAACTCATTCGCACCCAAACGGTCTGGATCTTCATTATCCTCCGCTGCGGTCGTTGGCAGGCCGGACAAGAAAAAACTTTGCAGCAGAAGGCTGAGGATCGGGTAAACGATCAGCGGCATCAGGAATAGCGTAAGCAACGTACGACGATCGCGAAGCGTCTCGCGAAGCTCTTTGTAGGCTAGGCGCCAAAACGAAATAGGCCGAAAGCTGGAAGGGGTACCACCCTCGTCGGATGGGAAAGGTGAGTCGCTCAATTTTCCATTCCTTAGTGGGCTAGGTTGCGGGAGTCGGCTTAATCATCTGCAAAAACATGTCGACCAAATTCTGTTGGCCCGTTTGATTCTGCAAGTCCTGTAAACTGCCTTCGTGGACCAGTTTGCCTTGGTGCAGTAAACCAAAACGATTGCAGACGCGTTCGGCCTGTTCCAACCGGTGGGTGCAAAGAATGATGGATTTTTGAAGTTCTTGTGCCAATCGGATGTAATCGAAAACAACTTGGCTTGCCACCACATCCAATCCTAAGGTCGGCTCGTCGAGCAGCATTGTGGGTGGGTCGTGAACGATCGCTCGGGCCAAGTTGACTCGCTGACGCTGCCCTGTACTCAGGTTGGCACATCGTTGATCGAGGAACGGCCGGCAATCTAAAAGATCTGCCACGTGGTCCACTCGTGGCTCAACCTCGCTTCCCCGCAAACCGTACATCTCGCAGAAGAAACCTAACATCTCACGGACCGTCAGCCATTGGTAGATGCCGGCCGTTGCCGACACAAAACCGATGCGACGCTTGACCTCGTCGGGAGAATCGGAGGAGCGAAATCCCTCGACCTCGGCAAAGCCCTCGGTGGGTTGCATTAGCCCCAGCACCATTCTCATGGTCGTGGTCTTGCCAGCACCATTAGGACCTAACAATCCGTAGACTTCGCCGGGGTTCACTTGAAACGATAAGTTGTCCACGGCAATGAAATCCGTGGTGTCCGTCTCAAATGTTTTTGTCAGGTTTTCAACCCGGATCATCGTTATTTAGTCCCTAGTGGTCCCTGATTTATCCTCGTCGCGATTATTTTTATCGCTGCTCGCTGCAATTTACAGCAGAGGGTTAAACAGAGGTAAGTGTTTCGTGCAGAAGGATCTGTTTTCTCATCAATATTTGCTTGGCATGAGCGAATAAGGGGGTGAGTCAAATAATACCAAATGGAGACACGGACTGTGGCGAGTAGCTGGAATCAAGGAAATCGAGTGGAATCGAAAATTCCTCTTCATGCTCAAGGCTATTCTGGGTCAGTTAAGCCTTCTCCCGTTGCTTATGAACCGGTTGCGGAAGCGGAAACTCACACAAAAATCGTCGGATATTTGCTTTGGCTCATCGGATTCACTGGGGCGCATCGGTTTTACTATGGTAAACCGCTGACCGGAATTCTTTGGTTTTTTACGTGCGGACTCTGCGGTGTGGGGTGGATCGTTGATGCTTTTCTCATTCCTTCTATGAATGATGAGGCCAATCGAAATTTTCGATTCGGGCCCATTGATTACTCACTCACCTGGCTTTTACTTATTTTTACGGGTATTTGGGGATTTCATCGGTTTGCCCAAGGCCGCTACGTCACCGGTTTGATCTTCGCGTTGACGTTAGGTTGTTATGGAATTGGCTACGTTTACGACCTTTTGACAATGAACAGACAGGTTGACGCCCTGAATCGCAATTACCATCTGCAATCGTAGAATCTCTCTCGCTGAAGTGGCTAGAGAATCGGGTAGCACTCAGAGCCATCCGGATTTTGTGGTTAAATTTCCTCGCATGTGCGTAACAGGTGTGGGTTTATGGACCCACCGGGGGCAGATAGCTAAATTTTTGCTGTCGTGGTTCGTTCGGTGCTTTTTCGAGATTGCCAATAATTATTTGCAATCGTTGACGACGGAATCACGGCAACGGGTCACCATCCTCGAGTGCAAAAATGTGCTGGTCCCAGTTGAATCCGACCTGATTTTTGCTGGTTTGTGCTTCGGCGAGAGGCCATTCAGCCACGAAATCGTTGGCAAAATACAATATTTGCTTCTTGGGATGCTCTCCTGGCCGCGTGGTTTAGTTGCCTTTGACCCACAGGAAAACGCTTGCCGAGAAATGAATATGGAGAGTTTGGGTTTTCTGGGAGCTAGGGGGCGAGTTTTCGGCCCCTATGGTTACTCCTAATTGTTCCACGAATGCGGGTCGATCATCTATGGCAAAGGTATTGTGCGCGATCCCGTTGGAGGAAACATCGTGAAATCGAAATTGATGGCAACTGCGGCTTTTATTTGCTTGTTGTGCTGCAGCACGGCCACGGCTCAGTGGCCGCTCCAAACTTACGGCGTCCAGAATGAATGGGAAGTCGAAGTTGGGGCGCGAATTTTGGACCGTCCGAGCAATAATGACGCTGCAGGCTTGTCTTTGGTCACTATCGAGCCGACAAAAGTGACGGTGTTTTCCGGCGCTGATGCGGTGGATTTGAATTCGTCGATCGGAGCGGATTTCCGCTTCATGCGAAAAACAAACTATGACTTTAGTTGGGAAGTAAGAGGTTTCTTTAACCGTTGGGACAACTTTGAAAGTCGTTCCGGAGATTTAAGATCTCCTCTGTTCACTCCCGAGATTCTACCGGAATTCTCAAACCCTAATCAGTTCGACTATGCATACGATTCCCAATTGTTCAGTATTGAATTGACTTGCAAAAAAGCAATTCGACCCGGCTGCAACTTTCTGATCGGACCGCGGTATGTGGATTTTGATGAGACCGTGACAGTCGATTCCACGTTTGTGAATCCCTTCATTCCTAACTTTGCAGTGGATTTGAGCACGTTTAACCGAACTCACAATTCAATGCCAGGTATCCTCTTTGGACTTGAAATACGCAGACCTTTGACGAGAGATATCTTTTTCTCCGGCGGTGTGAAGGGTTCGCTTTTGGCGAACTTCTCTTCGACGGATACAACGACAGATAGCTCGATCGTGGGTAGTCCAGCCGTTGTTCAGTCCACGATTTTTGAAGACAGTAAAAGTGCGGCCGCTGGTCTTTATGAACTTACGGCTCGTCTCCATTACGATATCGCACCCGGCAACGTATCCTGCTACGCCGGTTACGATGCATTCTGGTTGGATGCCGTAGCGATCGCACCTACACAAATCCGCGAGGCTTTTGGTCCGCCCGCCCAACTGAACACAAATAACACGACTTTCGTTCACGGGCTTTCCTTCGGACTCATGGTGCGGGCTGGCGGAGCTGGTTCTCGCAGAGCTTATTAGTCGAACAGACTTCGCCTTTTCCGCAGCGGAATCGGCATCGAAAAAACATGAAGCGACTTGCTAATTTAGCAAGTCGCTTTTTTTACAGCGGATGGGTAAAAGTTTGCAAAGCTCCTCATGCATCTTTGCGGACAGCGCATACCCTACTGCTTCACGGGCTTGTATGGATTGCGTAGGCAGGGGAAAAGACTGAAAGTTTTCCTCATGGAGGGGACGATATTGAGGGAGAAGACCTAGTTATATTTCTTGGCTGATGGATTGGCCAGTGTGAACCCCCTAGCAGGAATGCCAATCCATGAACGCTCTAAATAAGCCTGTGGTACTGGTCATCGATCCAGACCCTCTAACATTGACTGCCATCGCAGCCATGTTGGATAGCGCCCAATTCAAAGTCTATTGTGCACGCGACAAAGTAGCGGCGATCAAAGGTGCGACCCACCTCGCTCTGGACCTCATCATTTGCGATGAATCCGTGGATGATGCCGATGGCGAGGAAGTGATTTCCGATTTGCGGGCCATACCCAATCGAGATGATGTCCCCATCTTGTACATGTCACACCGTCAGTTGCCAGACATTATTTCTCGCAATACGCAAGCAGGTGTGGCTTACCATATTAAAAAGCCTCTGGAACCCGCGCGTCTAATGGACGCGATCGATAGGGCACTCTTTGAGTTACCTTTGATTAACAGCCAAATTAAAAACAAATTGAAAAAACCTCATTTCCCGACAGCGGCGTCAGACTTGCCCATGAGTTCTTTCACTATTCCACACATTGCATCGCAATTCTAAAAGTTAGATCGCGGCGAGACACTCACAGGGGCGACCAGGGTACTGGGTCGCCCTTTTTTGTTTTAAGAGAATTCGCTACAGCGATTCCGTGTGAGCGGCTGCCGCTCGATTCCGTGGGCTGCGGGTAGCTTGCGAGGTTCTGCTTACAATTTCTACGGCGTTCCGCTGTTTTTCAGGTCGTAAGTTGGGCCTGTGGAATACCTTTCGCATCCTGTATTTTCGCCAGGTTGTCCTTGTTTTCGGCATTGGCGGGCGTCGCCTTCTACCTGTTCCAAGGTCGACTAAGCAGTCGCAATTTGTTCTCCCACGCCTTGCAGTTCGAGCAGTTCCGTTCGGAGGCCTGGAACGCATTGGGTCACCTTAGCTTTGGGTGACGATAGACCGGTCTAAGTTGGATTCCTAAACCCATGGTGAGCTCATGGGCCTCTTGTTTAGGTGCCGAGTACACCAGAGGCGACAGTACTACATTTCACTTGTACGATGCCGCAACAGCCAATCCAATTCGCGTAGCGCGTCGCAGCGGGGCGTGGATGAAGGCTTGGTTAAAAAACGATTAGAGAATCAAGGGATTACGGTAATCGCATCCATGGCTTCGATTTTGTTAGGCGACCGTGCACTGACCACCTGTACCGCGAAATTCGCTTGGCCCGCTTGCAGGGCCTGCAGCACGATCGGGAAACTCAAAGTCTCACCAGCTCGCATTTCTAAGCGAGGTTCAAAACGAACCACACTGCCGTCGGGCGATTGTTCCGCAATTCGCAAGCCCGTCAAGGTAGGATCGGGGGCTTGCAAGCGCGTACCGGGGGGAACCAGTAATGTAATGCCAACCTGTTGATCCGTAACGGCTCGCGAGTTCGTCACGGCTACTTGAAAGCGGGCGTAGTTTCCAACTTGAATGGTGCGATTTAGTGCGGTCACACTTGCGGTTAGGGTGCCCGTAGGATCGGCAGGGATCCCTACGGTGGGCGCGTTACCCACGGGAGCACTTCCCGTTGTTCCCGCCGCGTTGGTTTCGATACGAATCGACACGGCGGTTTGGTCACTGGCTCCGAGGGGGGTGGTCACAGTGGCCCGACTGAAGGCATCACCGTCGACACGCGTCGTGTTGAATTGAACGTCTACGATTTTGGTTTGGTTAGGATCGAGTCGCCCTAGCTGAAATGCCAGATCGTCTCCCATCCATGTATGTTTGAATGTGGGGGTAACCTGAGCGGGTGTTAACGACCGGGAAAATGAGTTCATCAAAGTAACATTATCCAGCGCTACGTTGCCGATATTGGATACACGCATTTTCACCAAAATCTGATTTCCCAGGCGGACTGCATCCTGGCTCTGCATATCAAGTTTGATTTTTGTTTGGGTGGTGTTTTCAATTTCTACACAGCGTCTAGCTCGCGAGGTATCTCCTGCTGAGCTGGTGATTTCCAAGTTGAAGCAATGCGTTCCACTTTGGAGTGCTCGGAAAGTTAAAGCGGGCAGGTTGCGAGTTTCACCTGGCATGATCCGATCAACCGGGCCAATTTCGGCAGGGTTGGGCACCCCATCAGCAGCCAGAGCGGTATCGTAATTGATTCGTATGCGGACATTTTCCAAAGGCCGGTCGCATTGATTGGTGATGTTGAACTGGAATGGCAGATTTTCACCCACACTCCCTTTCTTGGGACCTTTGATTTCCAAAGCGATACAGGGAACTGCGATATTGGTTTCTGCACAGGCTTCTGTTTTGATCTGGTCCGATTCACTGGCCACTTCAAAACAGATTGTCTTCCCACCTTTGACCGCTGAGCGTAATTGGATATTTAGTATTCGTGGTTGCCCACCGGGCTCGATATCTCCCAAATTCCATTCGTAACGATTGCCATATTGGCTGGGGCTTGGGTTGCTGGAAATGTATTCGACCGCATCTCCAATATCGGACGACGAGACCTTAACACCTCTGGCGACCTGATCACCGGGATTGGTGACTTCGACTCGGTAGTTGAAAGGTTGATTGATGCCGGCTGTGCGCGGCCCGATGGCTCGGATGGTTAATGCTGGGGCACTCCAATTCACGCTGGTGATACCACTTTCCAGTGTGACTTCGCGGCCGCCAGCGACCCCTGGTCGGACGACTTCAATGCGTACTTGGGTGGGACCCACGACCGCCTTGCCCGCGGGCTGTCTGATTTCAGCGATGGCCTGACCTTGCGCATTAGTTTTGATTTCTGTCGTTTGCGTTCCACCGGGTGAAAATTCTGCAGGTACTCCGCCGACTATTTGGTATTTCACTTTCCAACCCTCAACACCCGTTCCGTCAGAGGTTCTGGAAATCAAAGTGGTCAGTGGGTGAATTTTTCCAGCGGAGGCTGTGGAGGGCAGGGGGATGGACCAAATGCCATCGACCCAATGGATACGTGTGATTGATTTACGTTCGGGCCAGGCGTCAGTTTTGGGTGCCACGGTAGTTAGGTAAGACGTACCTTCGGAACCTGAAGTTAGCGTGATATAAGTTTGGCCCCGTGATACATGTTGATCATCCGCCGGTGTATCCGTGCCGCGAGTCAGGATTTTCTCTTTGAAACCGGTGCGGCCCCAAGCATAATCGCCGGTGAATTTGCGAGCGCTCGGCGAAATGAGTTTATTGATGGCTGAATGTTCCATGCCACCGACTTCGATAATTTGCCCCGCACTGTCTTGCGAGAGCATCCATTCAATGGGTTGATTGACGACGAATTGTCCTTCTTTTCCGCAGATACCAGCCAATACCACCACCTCGCTACCCACCGGCGCAACAATTCGATGAGGCGTGGTGGTCAGCATACCGATGTCTCGGTTGCGGTGCGGGATCCGGTGGGGTTGGCTACGATGTGAAATGAGCGAACCTCGAGGTTGGATGCGCGGGAGCCCAAGCGCGGTCCCGCATTTTCCATTATTGGCGGCAGGTATCGCCGGAGGTTGAGTGAATGCAGGCCCCGGAACACCGGTTTGTGCCGGCATGCCCATCACGGGCGGTGCTTGGATCGTGGTGGGAGGGACAGTCATGCCCGGTTGGGTTTGGGCATTGGGACCAACCACCAAGGGGCGTGTATCGGGTTGCGGCACCATGCTCGGTGTCATGATTTGAGTTGAACTGGGCGCAGGCAAGAAGAGCGTTCTACCAAGAGGATCAATCCTTGGGATACGCAGCTGGGAACATCCAGTGAATACAACCACCAAGACCAAAAGGATGATGGAGAGAATAACGAGTTTTGATTGAGGTATTCGCATCGTGCCAGATTTCTGTTGGGAAACGCCAGCGTCGTAATTTGCGCACTGCGCATATTTCAACTAGCTGTGAAAACCTAGCACGCAAAAAAGCATCATGATGAAATATTTCAACATGGAACGAACAGAAAATACATCACCGCTAAACCGGTTGTAACGATTGAATGTGGTGGTGTGGGTTAGGCTGCCCCACAGGGGCCAAGAACGCGGATAGCGCTGGAAGAAGATGTTCTAAAATTGACGCAATTCGATAGCGCGAAAATTGGGGAGCCTTAAAAAGGCTTGTCACGATTAATGATATCGGGAATGCTGCCTAACCGAAGTCGGGCTCAAACTTGGAGGATTCGCAGCTGATCGCTTTGAATTCATGATACGCAAACGCCGCGTCTAAATAGTGGACGCGAATGTAATGTTCGGCGGGACCAGCCGCGGCGGTATCAATTCGCAATGTCCCCATTTTCCAACGCTTGTCAAAGGGTGTCTGGGAAATAGAGACGGTTTGTACTTTATCCCAAAACGTAATACTGGTTTTGGGCGTGAGGAGACCGCTGCGGTAAACGACGTACTGTTCCGTTCGGACATAGCGAAGCGCGCTGCTCTTTTTTGCTTCCCAAAGTACAAGGAAAGGTAACGCGACAACGCCGGCTAACCAGCCCCAGGGTTGTGAAATAAGCACTCCGATAACCGCCAGTACCGTCGCCCGTACTATGGCTCGTCGCCGCAGACGCCGTCCAGTGTTTTGCGAAAGCGGTTTCCAATCCAACGATTTTTCTTGCCATTCGATTCCCGTACGCAGCTGTTGAATCAGTGTTGCAATGCCCTGCTCTGGCAAAACGGGAACGAACCAACGTCGTGAATTCGATTTGTCTTGCCCCGACATGCCCCCACCCCCCGCCGTCTCAATGCGAATGGAGGCTAGGCCCATCCATCGCAGGAAAAGGGGCCGGTGGATGCTGATAAGCTGAATGCGATTTCTCGGAACGGTCGCCGTAATCTTGGTGAAAAGTCCGCAGCTAATTCGTAAATCCTCACCGCAGAGTTGCAGTTGGTAGCCATGAAAACGTGAGATAAACCAAGCGACACTGGCGACGCGGAGTACTATCAGGATGGCAAGCGCCAGAGCGGCGATCAGTAATGTGTTACGAAGGGTCCCATCTAAAGAAGGCAGCATTTGCTTCAGATCGTCTAGGTTGACGTACTGCCAAAGTTTGAACTGATACCAGGCACCCATCGCGATTCCCAAAAACACGAGCCCGCGATTACTGGCAATTCCAGCTTTTATCAACCAAGAGGTAGGGATGCTCACCAGCAATTGAGAAGCTCTGGTTTCGGGCATCGGAATTTGGGCATCTGGTTCCGGAGCGGAAGTCGGTGACGTTATCTGCGGATTTGTGATTGGGTCCCGCAGGAAGATTTGTTCTCGCAGCTCACCAAATTTCTTAAGCGAAAGTACCCTCAAGACCGCTTCCGGTTCGGTGCCACTGGCCGTTTCAATTTTGACTTCGGCGACACGGAAAAGCCGATGCAGGGGGTTTTGCAGCAAGTCGATATTCTGGATTCGGCTTATCGGTACGGTGCGAATTCGGCGGAAAAGCAGTCCTTTTTTCACGACCAGTTCGCCGTTGTCGATTTTGTATCGCAGAGTGAAATAACGGAATGCGGACAAAATAAAGGCCGGAATGAAAATGGCCATGCCGAAGTACAGACCGGTTAGATTCCCGCTGGCCGCACCAAATATCGCGATCGCTGCGGGGACGATCAATTCTCGTGAATGCGATATCAGATCAAAAATTAATGAGGTGGGGTGTAACCAAGATGGTTTCAGGGGTACCGCTTGATCGGGCGCAGCGTTTTCATTGGGTGTTGGTGTATCGCCCGCGAGCAGCGGAGATTCAGTCGAATCGCTTTGGGGTTGTCCGCCTCCCGGGAGGGCGTCGGACGGCGGGTTCTCAGGATGATTCATGCCCACGGATTCCCTGCCGAATTAAACGGTCACGCAATTGCAAAGCGATATCGTGATGTAACCCCGGTAAATCAACCGAAGCGTCGAGCGTTCCCGCCGTGTGAATCGTTAGTGTGCCAATGCCATAACTACGCTGCAGTGGGCCTTGAGTAACGTCTGCGTGTTGAACTCGTGAAAGTGGAACTGAGATTTGAGTTTTCCACCAGACACCGCGATGGATTTCTAATCCTACGTCGTCGATTCGCCATCGGTAATGGCGGTACTTTACAGCGGGCCAGACAATTGCGCTTGCCAGTAGGTAAATATTGAGGAGGCCTATTGCCGAGGCGATTGCAATAAAAATTAATCCCGAGTCACCCGCAATCTTGAATTGACCAAACAATCCGATGGCCGAAGCAACCAAGACGACCAAGAAAAAAATAACACCAGAGATGCGTCCCACCGAAATGTAGTTAGGGTCCAATGAATAGAAATGAGAGGTGGCAGCGTGAGAGTCTTCCCCTGCCAGAGTCGGCCCGTTGGAACTCTCATCCGCAATTCCCTGCGTCGACTGCGCAGGTTCGGTGTCAGCATTACTCGCGTTGAATTCCACGTTGTAACTATAAGGAAAAGGTTTTGGGGTTCGATTAACGACCCTAAAGTCGTGTCGGCGATTCTCGCCAGGCTTGCTATTATACGAAGTTAGACATTTTAAGCTGCAACAAATGGGAAGGTCCATCCCGATTGCGGAGGAAACAGAGTTGTGAGAAGCGAGTATTACCAGAGGAAGCCATGAGTGAACTCACGCAAGCTGATAATTTGTTTGATCGATTGGAAATTGCCAAAAACTGGCTGCCTCGCTACACCGGTATGCCCATCGACCAATTCGGCGATTACATACTGTTAACCAATTTCCACGATTATTTAGAATCCTTTGCCAATCGCTTTGACTGTGAAATTCGAGGGATCGGTCGGCCGATGCAAGCCGCTACCAATTCAGCGGGTCTGAGCATCATTAATTTTGGCATTGGTTCAGCGAATGCGGCAACCATCATGGATTTGTTGATCGCGCGACGCCCCAAAGGTGTTTTGTTCCTCGGAAAATGCGGAGGCCTGAAGGCAACGACGGAGATTGGTCACTTTATTTTGCCGATTGCCGCAATTCGTGGAGAAGGTACTAGTTCGGATTATTTCTCTCCCGACGTACCGGCGTTGCCTTCCTTTAAGTTACACAAGTTCGTATCCGATCGAATCGTGGAACGGGAGTTGGATTATCGAACCGGCGTGATCTACACAACGAACCGCCGATTGTGGGAGCACGATCAGGAATTTCGCAACAAGTTGAAACGCATGACTTGCATTGGTATCGAAATGGAAACTGCCACCATTTTTATTGTGGGGCACTACAACGAAATTGCCCGAGGCGCATTACTGCTGGTGTCAGATGTTCCCATCACGCCTGATGGAGTGAAAACAGAAGTTTCTGACCGCGAGGTGACTCGCAAGTGGTCCGAAATTCATCTTGATATAGGGGTCAACGCCATGACCGAAATCGGATTGCGTGGCGAACAAATAAAGCATTTCCACCACTGATCGATCGTCTTGGTTACGTAAGCGTTTGTGCTGTCCCGGATTTCTCCGAGAGGGCAAAAAAAAACCGGCGGTTGAAAAACGCCGGTTGTTTGGTTGTTAAATCTGATTTCGAACTTAGTCGAGGAAACCGACTAACTCTTGGCTGCGGCTCGGTTGCTGTAATTTACGCACCGCTTTCGCTTCGATTTGGCGAATACGCTCTCGCGTCACCTTAAAGATGTGTCCCACTTCTTCCAAAGTGTAGCTGTAACCATCTCCCAGTCCGTAGCGTAGTTTGATAATTTCCCGTTCTCGATAACTGAGTGTTTTCAGGACTTTATCAATCCGACCCCGTAGCATCTCTTGTGCTGCGCCGATCGCCGGGCTTTCCGCTTCGCCATCAGGCAGTAAATCGCCAAAGTGGCTGTCTTCGCTGTTGCCCACCGGACGATCCAAACTGATCGGGTATCGGCTCATTGCCAAGACACGCCGTGCTTCCTCGATCGTTGTTTCGCTTCGTTTCGCGACCTCTTCGAGGGTTGGTTCACGACCTAGTTCCTGTAGCAATTGGCGAGACACTGTTCGTACACGAGACATGGTTTCCACCATGTGAACCGGGATACGAATGGTACGACTCTGATCCGCCACGGCCCGGGTAATCGCTTGGCGAATCCACCAAGTCGCGTAGGTGCAGAATTTGAAACCGCGACGGTACTCAAATTTATCGACCGCTCGCATCAGGCCAGCGTTCCCTTCTTGGATTAGATCCAAGAAGCTGAGACCACGGTTTCTGTATTTCTTGGCAATGGAAACCACCAGTCGCAAGTTGCCTTCGGACAATTCCCGCTTGGCTTGCTGGTATTCTGAAAACACGCTCTGTAGATTCTTAACGCGATTTCTCAGACTCGATGGTGATTCTTGACAGGTCACCAGGATGTTCCGCAGCTCATCCATTAATGGTTGGCGTTCAGGCATCGGTTTCCGAGCCTTGCGCATTTCAGCAATCTTTTCCACCAGCTCATCGACCCGCAAGCTGAATTTCTCAACCGTACCGATCAGGGATTCAATCCGCTGGGTGCGAAGGCCCAGTTCTTCGATCAATCGAACACAGCGTCGTCGACGGCGTGCCAGATTCTGCCAAGCCTTGCGTCGCTGCGTCTTTGTTTTTGAGCGGCTGACGGCAGTCAGATAATCATGCCGATTCATTTTCAGCAAGCGATCGAGCGTGCCAAGGTTATGTTCAATACGGCCGAGAATTTGTTCTTTCTCCAACCGGTCGGTCACAGACACTTGAACGGTGCGATCGAAGGGAAGTTCGCCGTCTCTCACTCGTTTCAACACTTTGAAAGCTGATTGAATGACGTAGTCGCATTCCAGCAAGCGTGTGCGAAACATACGGCGTGTATCTTCAATCCGTTTTGCAAGCGTAATCTCTTCTTGCCGCGTCAACAGAGGAATCTCACCCATCTGGGTTAGATACATACGAACCGGGTCGTCAGACCATGATTCGTTATCATCAATACCCGGCATCATCTCATCGTCGCCAGTCCGTTCTTTGGGACCTTTGACATTTGTTGGATCATCGGGTTCATCGTCTTCGCGAGCGGGTTCTTCAGAGGCTACGACCGATTCGTCGAAGGGTCGATCCGAGACGCGCGTTCTTGTGGCATCGTCTTCGAATTCGTCCAAAATCGCGTTATACAATTTCGAGCTCCTGCACGTTTTGATTTGGGGGGGGAAGTGGTTTGGGGGCAGATTTGAATTGTCTTGGGTGGCGAACGGAGACCCGCTAACGGACTCACGTTTTACCGGAAGGGACTATTTCCCGGCTCCACTCTTTGCGACAGACAACTGAAACTTACCACCCTTTTTGCGAGGCATACCTTCGTTTTTTCATTTGGAAAGAAATGCCAGTTAGTGAAAAAAACCGGTTTCATTTTGTCGCTCACAAACGTTGGTCCAGTTTACCAGCCTTACCAAAGCGAACTATTTCGCTGAGTTAAAAACAGGTCTACCACCCCACGGAGGCATATAGCGCGACCACGAATTTATTGCGTGATCCTAGTATCCTCGAAAACACATTCCTTCGTGCTTACCCAATCCCATCAAACAAAGGAATTGGTTCAAATTATGAACAACAAATCGCCCTTTTTGGCGTATGACTTCAATGGAAGTCTGCGACTGTGGACATGCTAGACTCGGGGACTCGGATTTCCTTGAGGGGTCGCCGAGTGGGCTGAGGTAACAGCCTTTGGGGGAGCCATGTGCCACGTGACTAAATTGTAGCTACAGCAAATTTATGGTCTAGCTAAAAACTGTTTCATTTCCCTGCTCAGCCTAAATTTTTGAAAACAATAAACGTTCGGATTGCTGGCTCCATCGAACCGACTCTGTCGCTGACCGTCGGTTTCTGTCTCCGAGGGCTGGGTAAGCGAAACAGGCAGTGCCAGTGATATCACCTATCAAAGGTCATCGCTGAGCCGTTACATCAGTAGGCGAGTGCTGTTTTGCCCATAAAAACGATGTGTCGGAGGCAATTTTCCCGTTTCCGAAGCAGCGTAGCTTGTAAAAATACTAGCCAGATCCTGTCAGGGAGCAGGCTGGGCGATGGCGTTCGCGTGCCCGCTGGCAAAATTACCACCAACCGGGTTAAAATTCGTGACCCGCCTGGCAAAACTGGACAGCTAGTTGTCCATAAATCGCTCTCAACGGGACCATCTTTACTCTCCAATAAACTTTACCGCGAAGTCAGGCATGGCACGTCGATACCTTTTACCCTGTAGCCAATGCGACCAAAACATCGTTGTGGAAACAACTCAGGCGGGCCAAACGGTCACTTGCTCAGGCTGTAAAAACTCGATTAAAGTGGGAACTTTACGAGACATTAAGGCTCTCGCGAGCTTGGAATCCCAGTCGAGTTCAGGATCTTACGAACGCAAATCGCGTCCCATGGCCGTTACGAATCGTTTGGTTTTCGTGATTTCTGTGATCGCCTTGGCGGTAGGCGGGTATTTTGGAGTTTCCAGTACAATTAAGGCGGTCGGATTCGATTCTAAAGTAGTGGATAAACAGATTTCGCCAGAAAAGATCGAGAACCTAAGAGCGGTTCTTGAATCGGAGCCGGCCACGGCAATGTTAAGCCGGTGGGAAACAGTGAATCCTGAGATGGTGGCCACATGGGTCGAGGACTCTTCGGTCCGCAACCGTCGCTTGGCAGCCACCAACAGGTTTTATGCGTTGCTCGCTGGGGCATTAGCATTGGCTGGGTTATTGGGGATCATCGGAGCTTTTACCATCAAGGGCGGACGCGCTCCGCGGCAATAAGATCAGGCGATGTTTTATGATCCTGTCGCCAGATGGGGCCACCCTGATTCAGGGATAAGTCGCCATGATGAAAACCAGCCACGCGAGCATGTCACTTGGGTTATTAAGCCAGAATGTTTTGCGAAGAGCACCCTCCATTGAGCACCCTGCCAGGCGAATTGCAACATGATTTGCTCAGCCTGCTCAGCCACTCGCAACTTCTTCGCATCATGCAACCCGGGATACTGATTGAACAACCGCTGCAATGTGGCGTCTTGATTAATTTGGGCAGGCTTGACCCGCTGCAGCGAGCGGCATGTTGAGCATTGCTTTTTCTCTAAACAGGCGGGATCGACCCGTTGTGCACAGGTTTGGCAATGGGTGCCCAGTCGCTTCAAATAATTATGGCCCTTTACTGGACAGTAGGTTAACGCTGTCTTGGCGACCTTTTGTTGCGTGGACTGACAGCAGCCAAGGTTTTGAGGTAGAAGTCGTTTTTGAGTTTCTGGGCATGTTTCCAAAAGTTCCAAGGCTCCGATCACGCCCTCATCATCGACGGTAAGTTGGTAGGTTTCAGTTCCAGTTAGTGGACACTTCCATGGCGGGCATTGATCCAAGCCGCTCAACAGGCGAGTTGCCCAAACCGAAAACATGATCTCGGTAGAATCGTGAGGGGACTCAGCTGACAGCACGCCATGCACGTGGTGACACCAAATAATCCTTCGCGGGCCGAGCGGTTTTTCGGCGAGTTCTTCCTGCTTGCTTAGGGAGTGAAGTTCTTCCAGTATTTCTTGCCGTGATGCGACGTTGAGCCAGGCAGGCGGCGGGGTATCCAAGGTTTGCAGGCGATCTAAACCAAGTGATTTGGCGTGCTGGCTAGACACGGTTTGGCCGTTTAAGACCCGGTATTCACCGGACGCCATCCGCACGAACGGGACGGGGTCAAATTGGCAGCCCGAAATATGGAATTTGATGTGAGCAGACGCGGATTCCATAAAGGGATGGTAGATCGCGTCGCTGATTTCATGCAGGCTCGATGGTTGGTCAGTGGGCGCAAAATGACAGAAATCGGAAGAGGGATTCTCTCTTTGATTTTTGAAGTCCGTTTGTCGATTGGAATCAGGCATGATTAAGTTGGGTGGCCTGCAATCGAGCAGGGCAGGGCAGGGCGGTGGCGACTTGGGGTTATGGGAGAGACCTAAGGTTTTCTTTTTCGGGGCAACTTGCAATGGGGGCGCTGTTGTTGCTGGACCACCGCCTCAGCGAATTTACTCGCTGGAGTTGAGCTTGATTGCCTGTTCGCTGTCTTCGGGATCTGCGGATTCGTGTGTTGCTAATCTGCTGTTCACACGGAAGCCCGCTTAAGAATAAACACCACATCTTCCGTGGAGTCGTCTAACTCGATCGGCGAATCGTAGGCAAAATCATAAGTTTCAGCGAGGGTGAATTCCGGGACCTCTTGCAATAGGCTCTCGAATTGAGACACGGTGTAGGTACGGAACTGAAACTCGTCTTGAATTCTGAATTGTCGACTCGGTGTAAAGACATCAAAGGCAAGTGCAAACGTCTCGGAGCGATTCGGAGAATCGCGGCTTACCAACCACATGCTGGCGTTCACTTGCAAGTGCCCCCGGCGATGCGACCACGTTTCATTTTCTTGTGGATCGCATGCGGTGGGTGTTAGGTGTAGCCCAAGCACGTAGATGCCCCCTGGTCGCAGGCATTGAGCGACGCATCGCAGGTGACGAATCGCAAGTTCGTCGGATAGCAAGTGCCGAAAGCTATTGATGGTATTGAAGGCAGCGTCCCAGGGGGTTGGAGATGCGAAATCACACATGTCACCCACGAAAACGTCGGCCTGTAAATCGGCTTTCTTGAATCGCTCTTGGCAATAGCCGATGGCCTCGGGATTCAAATCAACGCCACCCACTTCGAAGCCCCGTTTGGCAAGT
>JAAEPL010000030.1 GCA_024232675.1 Planctomycetaceae bacterium | reverse complement strand
TTAAAACGAGGCCAGCGTGTGACAATCCAATTTGTTTCAGCTCTTCCGGATCGGCGGTACCGAATTCGTGAAGCTGGGCCGTAGTGTCCGAATCTGTTTCTTCAGATGGGGGATTTTCAGATCCCGCCTCATCCAAATCGATCGCGCGAAATAAGCTGCGTACCGGAACAGGCAGGTTCTCAATAGCGCTGCGTGCCGCGTTCTTTTCGGTCTTCCATCCAATCAGGACGGCATGCCCGCCACGCAATGTCTGGTAGAGAGATTGGGCATCGCCTTGAGCATTGGTCCAAGACAAATCGGGTACACGCTCGCCCAAACGGACATTCGATTTTTGCTTCCGCAAGTCGAGACCTTGAATCAGGCTGTCGGGGTACGAAATGGTATATTCAGCGATGTTCTGCCGCGCAAGTTCCTGAGTCCAATCGAAGTGCAGGGCAATCTTCGCAAAGGTCTTTCGCATCCACTGCAGCGGTCGCGATTCAACGGTTGCAATTTTGGTCGCGTGCGACGTCGTGCGCACCACAAGATCTCCAATGCGACTGCGCTCGGACGTGTAGCTTTGCAGTAATCGACTCTGCCCAAGCGATTTTTGACTCCAAGCAATTTTCCAAGCGAGATTACAGGCATCTTGGATACCCGTGTTCATTCCTTGGCCCCCCACAGGGCTATGGATATGAGCAGCATCACCTGCCAGAAAAACTCGATCGACTTGATACTGGTCGACCTTTCGTTCGTTGATGCGAAACTCACTTAACCAATTAGGGTCGTACAATTCGATGTTCTCGATGCCCCGCTCATTCATCAACGCTTGCATTTCCGCCAAAGTCGGATCGCAGGGCGGGGTGTCAGAATTCGTTGGCGATTTTTCAGCAATCAGACGCCATGTCGTTTCGGTAAAACGGAACATCACCAAAATACCGGTTCGGCTCCAGCAAACCACGATTTCAGAATCCGGCAGATTGCCTTTTGCCGACACATCTGCCAACAACCAACGATGTGATTCCTGTTGACCGGGAAAATCTAAATCCAATGAGTGACGAACGGTGCTGTGCGCCCCATCACATCCCACCAAGTAATCTGCTTGCCACTGTTCTCGTTGCCCGTCGGTGGCACTCACTTCGCAATGGACTCCCTCGGCGTGCTGCTCAAATCCCTTGAGTTCCATACCCCGCCGAATCGAAACGCCCTGCGATTCCAGATGTTCGGTGAGCAGGCGTTCCGTCTCGTTTTGCGGGATCATGACTCCGGTGCCAAACGGATTATCTGACTTGGCAAAATCGATGGCTGCAATTTCCTGGCCGTCACTGAAAATCAGTGCTTTTCGCAACGGGCGTCCTGTCTGCAGGAAATCGTCTGCGTTCATGCAAAGATCGAGCAATTCCAAGGAACGCCCCCACACGACACCGGCTTTGGAGAGTTGCGATCGCGTCTCGCGTTGCTCCATGATGGCGACTTGGATTCCCATGCTGTTCAGTTGTGCTGCAAGGGTCAGTCCCACAGGGCCCGCGCCGGTAATCAGAACTTCTGTTTTGTTTGGCATGCTGGATTCCCCGAATTTCGACATAGTTGGGATTTCAAGGCAAAGGACCATGAAGCAAAGGAAACCGACTGACCCGACATTCGTTGCGGCAAATGGCAGAGGTGCTTTCCTTGAGTCGCTCTCTTCTGTTTATCCGGCAGATTAACCGATGTTCTTTCGTAAATCAGCAGTGATCCTGATATTTATCAGTAATGTTGTGAGCTGCGCGTGGTAATCCCAAGAGTTCGCGTGGCGGTCGTGATTTGGCGGTTACTCCAATTCTGCCATAATAAAAAACGCAAGCTACACGCGTGGCAGTCGTACCAGCAGTCATGATTGCGGATGGTATGGTTCCGGACCAGCGAAATGGAGAAACGTTATGAAACTAAGAACTTGGCGGAAAATCCATCGCTATTTAGGAGTCGTCATTGGTATCCAATTGTTTTTTTGGACACTCAGCGGTGTGGTTTTTAGTTGGAATTCAATCCAAGCGGTGCGCGGCGAAGACCTTATACGAGAACACGATCCCATTAATTTGAAGAGCTTTGAGATTATCGACTGTGGCATGGTTCTGAAAAACCTTCCCAGCGAACAAAGGGTAGAGCGGGTGCTGTTGAGAACGATGTTGGACCGACCGGTCTACGAAGTTTCGTTAGCAGGTTCCGAACAACCCGCGGTGGCGATCTTTGACGCGGTTTCCGGGAAACAGCTTTCACCCATCGATGCTG
The DNA here is from genome assembly GCA_024232675.1 of Planctomycetaceae bacterium. Classification (GTDB taxonomy): domain Bacteria; phylum Planctomycetota; class Planctomycetia; order Pirellulales; family Pirellulaceae; genus CAJQPP01. The sequence goes on along the minus strand of JAAEPL010000030.1, from coordinate 502 downwards.
AGACAGCCCAAGAAATTGCTAAACACGATTTTGCCTTCGATGTTGCCGTGAATCAGGTCGAACGAGTTACCGAGACAGGGTCTCATTCAGAGTACCGGGGAAAAGAGTTACCGGCTTACCGAGTTGAAATGAATCATCCATCAGGAACGTCTATTTACGTGTCGGAGTCCCGAGGTGCCGTGACTACTCGTCGTAATAATCAATGGCGAGTTTTCGATTTCTTTTGGATGCTGCACACTATGGATTACCAAGGACGAGATAATTTCAATCAGTGGTTGCTAAAGACCGTGTCCGTTTTTGGATTGGTTACCGTCGTTTCGGGGTTCGGCTTGTGGGCCAAGACCTCCCCAATTTTTCGTAGACGACGCAAAAACAAATGAGCGCTGTGGCGAATCTTCTCAGGCAATCGCCGCGTGTGGCATCCGCAGTGTTCTTCTGGTAACGGTACGAGACTACATTGCGTCGTGGCCAACCCAAACCGGTTGGCGTTGAGGCATAACTG
>JAAEPL010000029.1 GCA_024232675.1 Planctomycetaceae bacterium | reverse complement strand
GGCATTTACAGACCTGTACTGCAAACCATGGGGGTCTTCGTTTGTCATACGACGGCAAAATTCATTGACTTGCTCGAAAGAAACGCCGACCACCGGGCCCGCAGGATCTCTCCCTTGGTTCACCTCCGGCAAATCCTTCATCACCGATCGATACTGTGAGATCGTTACTAAATTCCGGGACAGGTAGAACGTTTCCAAGGCTCGATTCTGCCAGTTCACGTTTTTGAATAATCCTTCATGCTTTTTATCTTCGGGCCACGCGCTCATTTTCACGGGATCAATTTCGAAGGGCAACATTGTCATACCTAGGTAGTTCTTAAAAGGCCCTTCCCCAACGCCGACTGCTTGAGCGACCGGCCTGCCGTACCAACCCCAAGTCAATGGGACGGCAATCAGAACCAACACAATAGCGAGCGCCAAAAACATCTGTTTGGGGCGAATAAATGTAGGTTTTGTTTGCGCAGCTAAAACACTTTTAGACGCTCCCTGTAGAGGTTGGCCTGCCAAAATTGCTTGTTGCAGGTCTTCCTGAAATGCTTCAGCGTTTTCGTAACGATCCCGAAAATCTTTCGAAAATGCTTTCTTGAAAACAGGGCGTATCGGATGCTCCTCACCTAAAGGGAGCGTGGGTTCCTCAATGAGGATTTTCTGAGTCAACATATCGATTTGCGTATCCATGAAAGGATGCACGCCATAGAGCAACAGACACACGATCTCTGCCAGCGAAAACAAATCACTCTGCCGAGTTACACAGCCTCCCTGTAATTGCTCTGGCGACATATACAAGGGCGTGCCCTTGGGATACTGCGATTGGCGTAAGTCAACTTTTTCAAACGCCAAGCCAAAATCGATCAAGATTAAATTATTGGAATCCGTTTCAATCAGAATGTTGGCCGGCTTTAGATCGCGATGGACAATTTCCTTCCTATGAATCGCGGCGACTGCGTGAACGAGTTGCTCAACCCAATTGGCCTCCAACGAATCCGTCTGAGGTCCTGTTCTTTGGTCCAACCATTGTTGGAGCGTAAATCCCTCCACCCACTCCATGACGAAGTAAGCGAGCGCAGATGTGGGGTCAGAAAAAGTATGATAGATGGATACGACATTCTTATGCCGCACCGAAGTGGCGAGCCTCGCTTCTGCGGCGAAAGTCTGTCGCATCGTGGGGTCTTTCGCAATCGACGGAGCTAATACTTTGACGGCAACTGGGCGACAAAGCTCAGTATCCCAGCCCTTAAAAACAAATCCCGTCGCTCCGGTCCCCACCAACTCCTGCAACTCGATGCCAGAGAGATTAGCAATGCCTTGACCCGACTTCGAAGGTGATAATTGCCCTAGAAAATTGATTAACTCGTCTCTGGTTTCCGTTTTTTTTGCTTCCCCTAATGTGGTAAACATGATGGAGCAAAATTGACCACAGGAAACATCAAGCACACCCGAGTCTTCGTCACGGAGCGCAAGGAGGCTCGATAACTCCCGTGCTAGATTACGATCTACCTGCTCGAGGTCGGTAACATAATCGGCGATTGCCTGCGGGGAATCCAGGCTTTGACATTCCAGATAGGCTGTTTCCAGCATTTCCAAATAATTTTTGCTCATCGGTTGTCAATAAACCTGTACAAAACAATGCCTAGCCTGGTTTGCAGGCAAGTTCGGGCCACTCTCGAACTCAGTTACCCATCTATGCGAGCTAGAAGCCGCAGAAATCTCAAAATTCTTTCCGAATTGAGAATTAATTATCAGTAGCCGGGCACATGCCAAGGTTCATTCACTTTTGCAACTGCTTCACCAACCAAGCTTTTGAGAAGTCCCATTTACGGTAAGCTCCCGCCCTCGATAAGTTCAACTGGCGAGCAGCCGATTCAATGGATCGTTCCTCGTAAAGATGCAGGCGAACCAATTCGGCATTAACCGGTAAGTGCACCGCAAGCTTTTCAATGAGATCATCGAGTTCAATCAGACGGCTCTTCATATTATGAACTTGGACTTCGTCATCCCCGTGCAATGTCATTGCACGTCCTTCGGCCTTTCTACGTGTAGCCCGAGACCGCGCGCGATCAATCAAAATTTGCCGCATCATCCTTCCAGCAAAAGGTGGGAATGCCGTTTGCGTCGATGAATTTCGGGATGCGCCCCCGTTATGACGTCTCGCCTTGAGGAACAGCTCATGCACCAAACCGGTCGCAGTGAGGGTGCATTGGCTCTCATTCCGCAGCAGGCTTTGCGCCAACCCCTTCAGTTGGTTGTAATCGCCATCGGCGCTACACCGATCCTCGAATGCTCTTACGGCGGTTGTCTCCAATTCACTCATAGAACTTTAACTGCCAACTAGAATAAGGACCCCTCATTAAAAACAAGATTATGCCTCAAAAATGCAATCTTTCAACTAAATCCCCTCAAAAAAAAGTGCGTCGCCCTGACTCTGGATGTCATGGGGTTTTAAAACCCAAATTAAAAACGGACGTCACTCAAGTTCTTCAAACACTTGTGAATTTTTCGAGCGATAAATTTCATCGATATCGCGGCATAGTATGTGTGAATGCGCACTGCAAAAACCGTTAACAAATCGGCACCAGATGATGAACCATGATATTTTTTTCAAACAACACCGTTTGACAGCGAAATCCCGAACCCTTTTCTGACGCTTTCCGCAGATGTGTTCGCAATTAGCTTTGACGGACTAGTGACAGCCGCACGTCACCCTCGAGATTTTTCAAATTTCCAAGATGTGTGGAACGACCCAACACTCTGCTGATTCTTCCACACGCACTCTAGCGAACGGGAAGGCCGCCATGTCATGGTCAATAGCCCACGATTTGCCAACTGAAATAACTAAAGTCACCTAGCCAAATTTTTGCGGTTCCAACGGTACCTAGTCTTGTTTTTCGAGTTCTGAAATTTGGATGGCAAATTGACGTCCTAGATCCAAGAAGCCTTTCGAATCATAGTGCCATGGATCGGAATAGGTATAATCGTCAGTCGCTTTTACAACTGACGCATTTTCATCTTTGGATGCGAACGCAACTTGCGCTTTCCGTACGATCTCTCCATGCTTCCAAGTGGGTGGATTCTTTTTGGAGTCGGAGATTCGCCCAATTACAATAGGTAAATCGTCAACTCTCAAAGAAGCACGCATCAACTTCATCAGGCGACGCAAATTGCTCTCATAACTATCTGCAATTTCGGCTGTGTAAAGAGCATCACTCTCTCCTTGCATCCAAATGATCCCGGCGGGAATTAATCGATCCAACTCGCCATCGTTATCGATATCACCAACCGCAAAAGCGTTGCGAACGGTGGCAAGAAAATGATCATACTGATTAACACCATTCCCTTTCGTATAATCGGGCTCCCAACAGCCAAAACCACCGGCCGCATCAGCCGCGATTGAAGTTCCGCCACGGGAGTACTTTACGATGGCAATATTACGATCTGGAAATAAACTCTGCAGTGTTTCTGCAAACGTTAGCTCCACCCCAAATCGATTGGAATATTGATTTTTTTCACCGTCCGATCTGAAACCCACACCGTGTCCAGGTTTCAAAGTACTCCAAACCCCTTTCCCGTCTACCGAGCGACCGTCTGCGGAAGAGTTACCATGAAAAATTGGCACGCCCGGCTGAAGCTTCGTCATTTCTTTTGGGAGTTTGTTTATATAACCGTAGCCATCCATATTCGACTGTCCACCTAAATAATAGACATGGTAATCCGTGGCAGTTACCGAAGAGACAACAACACTTAATGAAACCATCCAAAACAACATTCGACAAGTAAACATAAATGATCCTTTCCACCCTTATCTAAATCACCTGCACAACGAAAAACACATACCCAATGCTTCCCGGATTTAATCGATCCACACGATGCATTGCATTGAGCAAGTTAATACTAACACTGAAATAACCTCCAAGTCATATTTGCTCGCAATCACCAACGCTTATCTTCCTTGCGGTAAGCATTATTCCCTCCTCAAGCGAGTTCAACTTCAATGTATTTCTTCTGCCTCGGCAAGACAATCATCACGATGCCGTTCTCGAGGGAACTGAAGTTAGGCATTACCACGGCACACAAAACCGGCATCGTCCTGAATTGAATTGTTCTAGCTGACGAACCCTGCCACTTCCACTTCACTCACTCTAATCAAGACCGCGGGTAACACCCTCATCCGAAAATCGCGGTACCCCGCCGTGGGGTACAACAGCCCCCCTATGCCGTAAACCATGCAGGGCAGACTGAGCAGGGGACCTGATCTTTCAAGCCGCGGTAATTCCTCCCCTCAAATGGGCGATCACGTCAGTGATAAGGTCAGGCCTGATGCCAACCATTTGTCAGCCGAAATACGGGAACCCGGATTCGGTTCTAGGGAAAAGAAATGCTGAGGCTCGGTAGAGTCTCAACGTGTAGCACGCAAGACACGCCCGAGCACTAGAGCCGGCTTGCTATCAACCTGCGTTGTAGCTCCATGACGGTTCGAGACAGTTTGAGCGGTGGGTCGATCTGCTCACCTTTCATCGATTCGGTGAAAAACAATCCCACGCCATCGACCTGACATCGTCGCACGAGCGCTTTATAAGATTGCGATTCTCCCTCATAATCCAGTTGCACATCAACGTTTTCATTTTCCTGCAACTCAGTTGCTTGATCGGGAACCGGGGTCACAAAAATCCCAGTCACGCTAATGGTTTTTGGAATGACGGATAAGAGGGTGTCACCTTTTTTAATAAGCACTTTGAGCAGATCAGATCCCTGAAGCGATACACGAAACGCTTCACGCCGGTTAGAAATTAGAGAACCTACCGTATCAAGAAATGCCCCAAGTTCAGCCACACCATCTTTTTCGAGACACATCACCGTTTCAGCATTATCGGCGTGAACAACAGTCAGATTTACACCGTCGTACCGGAATTCAAAATCACCAATCGTAACTTCTTCCATGCCGAATTGCCTTTTAAGTGTTCACTTTTTAAATCTTCCAACCGCGAATAAATCTCATGATGATCTTCGCCATGCGAACTCACAATTAACGGATTCGCGATTGAAGCATTCACCAAGACGTTATTGAAGCGCTACGGATCAAGTCCAGTAGTTCTGCGAAACTAAACAAATTATTAAGGCCTTACAGGTCTGTCGCAATAGGGGCCAGTACCTCGCCCAGGCAAAAGCAACAAGCGAACATGCTTGGTGATACGCGAGTGCGTTTGCCTTTTTGTAAAAATCAAGCGTTGGCTATTTACTCAACAAAAATTGATTTGCGAAATTCAAATATTGCTGCCAATCATAAGCGGTCACATTATGGGCTCCTTCGCGCAGATGATAACCCACCGTTGTGTGAATCGGCGAATTGGGGGCCGGCATCTTTTTGTCTGAAAGAGCAGGGCGGTTGTACAATTGATACACAGGACTGGCGTACTTTGCGGCGAGAAACTCCCCTTGAGGATCCGCCCAGCGATCTTTGGTCGCGCTTGCCACGTAGAGGGGGCGCGGCGCGATCAAAGCCATCAGCATGTGCTGATCCACTGGCAAATCCTGTTCGCGTTTTTGATATTGGTGATGATCTCTACAAAACCAATAACCGATTGGCTTGACCATATGATGAATGCGTTCGCCGTAACAGCGTCGATAAAGGGCTGCGCCACCACAACCTGAGTTGTTGCTGATTACCATCGCAAATCGGGGATCTTGAGCCCCTGCCCAAAGCGCTGTTTTTCCTAAACGCGAATGCCCCATGACTGCCACCCGCGAAGCATCTACCAAATCGTCGGTCTCCAAATAATCGAGCGTCCGAGAAAGAGCCCAGGCCCACGCCCCAATCGAACCCCATTGGTCGTCAGCTGGTTGGCTTTGCCCTTCGCTATAGAACAAGGGATGCACGCCGTCGGAAAAGTCATTCTGGTAATTGTCCGGATCCACTTGATCCCGATGCAACGTGACCAATGCGTAACCGGCATCTATGATTTTTTCTACTTGCCAACGACTTGCCGACGAACCACGTGCCTTTCCAGTCTCCTGCAAAATGATACTGGGGTCGGACCGAACAGTATGATTACCGTTAAAATTCAGGCCCAGAAAACCGGCTACCGGACCTGCAGCTTGATTGGGCACGTACATTAAAACATCGAGCCGGTACTCGCCCTTTCCGAGAAAAATGGCGATCTGTTTACGAGTCGCCTTGCCACCCACCGCTTCCCGATCGATTTCGACAACTTCATAACGAACCGGTAGATTTTGCTGAGGCGTGCTTCCATACACGTGATCTTCAAAAAGTCGCAAGATTTCTCCTCGCCGATGCCCCATCCAATCTTTTTTACCCACCGTTTTTCCTGCCAAATCGATTAAGGGATCAGGCAAAGTATAAACGGGCACCTTGGACTCATCGTAATTCGTATCCGCGGGTTGCGGCAAAGCCCAGCCCGTAGACGCAGTGACCAGTACAAAAACGACGGACCAGAGATAAACCCCACACAACCAGCTCTCTGTTCGCTTCTGCCAACTGGAATGTGTTTCTTTAATCATTTCGCCGAACGTCGCTGTTGCCGCCCGCTCCAGCTCCAGCGTTTTGCTTAAATGTGAATCGAACTTGTTGTTCATACTCTCGCCTTTTCAGGGAAAAATAGTTGCCCGTATTGCGGGTGATGTTTATTTATTATTTGCACGTTCTGGCGAACGTGGATAGCGACGTACTTCGACATCGTTAGCCTGCATCTCACCGGGTGTGCTACGACCATTAATTATCAGTTGTTCTAAAATATTTTGCATCTCGTCCACACGATCGGGTTCCTTCGAGGAAAGGTTTTCCTTTTCGCCGATATCATTTTTTAAGTGGTAAAGTTGCACGGGCATTTTTTGATCACGATTTTCACTCCACCCACCGGAGCCTGGACCGGGAATGTATTTCCAATCCCCTTTCCGTAAAGCAGGCAAACCATTCATCCCAGTGCTCACGGCATTCTCCCGAATGGGTGCGTTAACTCCCTGCAAAAGAGGCAAAAGATTAAAACTGTCTTCACCCGCCTGGGCTGGCAAATCGAGCTCTAGGAGGGCAGCCAGAGTCGCCATCAAATCCGCTTGATGAACCAGTTGCTTGCAAACGCTGCCGGGAACCGTGACCCGAGGCCAACGCACGATAAAAGGGACTCGGTGTCCTCCCTCCCAAGCATCCGATTTGGCTCCCCTCAGGGGACCACTCGCAAAATGCCCTTTTGCTTCTAGCTCCGCCATTCCAATGTAAGGAGCACAGCCATTATCACTTGTAAAAATGACGAGGGTGTTATTTGCCTTGCCACTCTTTTTTATTGCCTCCAAAACATGACCGACGATCGCATCGGTTTCGATCACAAAATCTGCGTAAAGATTTAAGCCGCTTTTCCCGCGAAAATCAGCATTGACCGAGAGAGGCGTATGCGGAGCGGTCAACGGTAAAAAAATCAAATAAGGTTCAGGCGTTTTCGATTCTCGCGCAATAAAATTCACAGCCCGTTCGCCCAAGGCAGGCAAAATTGGCTCCAGACTCCAACCTTCCACGGCAGGCCCTTGTTGGCTCGCTTGGTTTTTTTCGAACAACTCGACCTTCGCATACTCGCTTGGAATACCCACGGTACGATTATTTTCAAGGAAGCAATAAGGTGGCCAATTAGGCACGTCGGTGCCAAAATAGTCATCGAATCCAACGTCGACCGGGCCTCCTGAGATAGGACGTGAAAAGGTCTCTTGCCATGCAGCACGATGTTCATCCGTCGCTTCTAGATCTTTCCTTCCACCGTAACCGGAGGTTGCAAACAGCTTTTTATTACCTGGAGCGATCGGCCAATTCCAACCGAGGTGCCACTTGCCGATGCAGGCGGTGCGATAACCGCGTTGCTTGGCCAACCCACCAATGGTTAATCGCTCCGGACCGATAAGAGGCGCGCCCCACAGCCCAACAATTCCCGACTGTAAACGTGTTCGCCAATGGTACCTGCCGGTCAGCAAGGTATACCGCGAGGGCGAACATACCCCGGACGAAGAATGCGCGTCGGTGAATCGCATGCCCTGGGACGCCAGTTGATCAATATTTGGCGTCGGAATTTTACCGCGATCACGGTTATAGCATTGCACATCACCAAACCCCAAGTCATCAGCATAGATGATGACAATGTTTGGAAACGGTTCCGCTGTTTGCTCCGCAACCAACAGCGAGGGAAGCATTATCCCGCCCCCCAACAACAGAAAGCAAACGCATCTGATTTGAGGAAACCCAAATAACATATGATTCTCTCCCGTCACGTTTGCATAAACAAAAGCTTTGCCGAACGGGCTAATATACCCTTACAAAGTCTCTCTGTACAAAACGAATACATGAGAAAAACATAGGCTACGTCACCCTATAACATGATGCGACAGAGGGTGATGTAAGTTTTTATTTGGTCGACGGTGAATTCTTACAATGCGAAATGAGAAAATCCACGAGCGTCTGACTTTCAAACCAACCTCGCCACATATTGTGACCTTGCCCTTTTATGACGTCTATCTCGACCGGACCACCCCACTTCCGATAACGAATTGCGAGCTCCGCTGAGTTTTGTTCCAGCGGCACGACTTTATCGCTATCGCCCTGAATGTGAAAAATTGGCACCTGAGCTTTTGCAAGAGGTTCGAGCAGTTCAATCGGATTGAGCTCGTGCAACTTACTCTCTAATTGTTCTGCGGACATACCATAGGCGGTGCAAGCCCTTTGGATTCCCGGATAACTGGTTAAATCGCACACCGGGTAGATACCCGCAATACCAGCCAGGCATTCTGGATGCTCGACTGCCCAACCATAGTGCATTAACCCACCCCGACTTCTCGCCAACAGGCAGGGAGTTTTAGAAAGGCCACGTTCTTTTACCATCGCCTCATAAAACGTCTGAAACAACTGGCGACCGGCGGGGCTTCCGTAAGACTCGCCCACATCGATACCAGCAATCGCGATCCCCTCATCCAACAGTTGCCTAAACATCCATTTCTCGGCATCTTGGGGTAAACCTTTCAGCGTTGGGGCGTACCAAACCCAGGGAATCGTTTCACGTTCCATTGGTTTATCCGGCAATATCACAAAGGCAGTACGCCCAGCAACTTGGAAAACGTCCCCCGGAAAGGGCAGCGTTTTTGTGACGGGAACCGCCTGCTGCCCAGGTTGAGTTTCCTGTGACAATAGGAAGCTCGGCATAAATAAAAGTGCAAAGCCGAGCACGCCTATGGCCACGCTTCCGCTGCATGTGGATTTCTTAATTCGCTTCATTCATGGCCTCTTAAGAGCAAGCAAGGGAAGTCGGACAACTTTCAAATCCACAGTGATTTCAATCTGTCGACCGGCGAAAAATTCACGGCACGGTTACTATTTTCAGCCTGGGTAAGACTTATAGAAGAGCGTCTCCCGCCAAGCTGGCCGTTCACAGCATCATTTTTCCAAGAGAAACCAATTCAGATCGTCTTGCGGGAAACAATTGTCGCGATGGTATGCGAATCCATAATCGACGAGCGTCAACGTGGAATGCCGATCCATCAACTCGCCCGCGAAGTCGCGTTTAAAAAGCTTCCCCCCATGCCCCCGGTAAGGAAGCTCAACCGGGCTTGGATTGTAATATTCTGCAACCATGATGTACTGCGAACTAGCCTCGAACATCAGATCATAAACCCGGGGAAGTTCTTGCGGATTTAAGTGAATTAAAACTCCCTTTGAGAAAACCAAATCCCATTGTCGGGCCGGCTCGAACTCCAAAATGGAAGTGCAATGCAACTCCACACGAGGCAGTGTGCGTTCTAAATGCTCGGCCGCCTCTCGATTGATTTCCACCGCCGATAAACTCGCATCGGGCAACAGTTGCTCCATGGCTGCTAGGTTCACACCAATATTTGAACCCAATTCTAAAACGGATCCGGGCTTCGTTGTCTTTGATATTATTTTGCTAAAAAACGCCACACTCGAAGCCACCGCGGCCGGACCTTGATTTCGCAAAATATAGTCGTTCCCAAACTCTGTTTCCCAGAAAACTTCCTGTTCCGTTTTGCGAGTCATTTTTTTGAATCCTAAAATATCCTGAAACTATCGGCGCTACTGACACCGGCTTACACTCGCCTTTCTCGTGAATCAGAAAAGCAAATCCTCTGAGGTAGAGCCTGTCCCACCAAGCTCAATTTGGCATTGGCGGCGCTGGAAATCATACCAAGCTCTTTCTTAACAGGAGTCACTGCTCGCGAACAGACCATGCCTTCCCAGCATCCCTCAGGGATTCGGCATAGAAAGCAAAAAGAAACCGACGATTCCGGACTCGCCAGCGTCCGCGACGAGGTTAATCACGGTTAAATCATTGGGCGTCTCAGAAGCAACAGCCTCTCTAGACCTCGCCCTCTTTGGAAACCATCACGCTCCAGCAACTAATTGAAATCGCGGTATCTCGACCCCGTCAACTTCAACCGTTTCCAAGAACATCTGCAGTGGACGAACCCACCAACTAAGATCACCGTAATCTTTCCTGTAAACCACCACCAACTCTTCAGTCTCGCTGTGAGTTGCAACGCCCATCACGACGTATTCACTTCCCTTGTAATGGCGGTATTTCCCGGGCAGCACTTCATTCATAACGGTTTCCATGAGTAAGACTTTTGTTTTTTTGCACCCGTCACCACAATCGTACCGTCCGGTTGAATTTCGACCACCGAGAAACCATTGCTCTCCAAACCCGCACCTTCGACCATCGCCACTAGCGTGCAATAATGAATACCGGCAATATTCTTAAGTTCGTTTTTGTGACTATGTCCCTGAAAAACAGCGAGCACATGTCCCGAGGATTCTAGAATCTGACGCACCTTGGCGTTATTTTTCACTCCGTATTGCGAGGCCACATCCAGTCTTTGATGGGCAAAAACAATCGTCGGTTTATTATTGCTCGCTAAATCATCAGCTAACCATTCCAACTCGCTCTCCGATATGTTGGCATCGGTCCACTGAAAATTTTTCCGCTGGTATGGCTCACCATCACTTCGGAAACAAGCATCCAACACAACCAAGTGAACTCCTTTACGATCAAATGAGTAAAACGAATCCTGTTGTGTCACTCCGTCCAAAAACTCTTGCTTGGTCAGTGTGTCGACACAATGATTTCCAAGCACGTAATGTCGTTCATCGCAAATTTTTGCGAACTGCTTATTTATTGTTTGCAGGTACGACATTTCCACGTCAACCGAATCAGCCGCGTCGATAAAATCGCCGAGTTCAACCACGAAGTCAATTTGCTGCTCCGAAAAATATTCCGCCGCGGCGGCCAGCTTAGTGAGTGACTCACGATAGTGGCGTGTTCCGGCAGGTGGTTTATCAGCGAAATGCATATCAGTGACGATTCCAAACCGGAGAGGACTCGACATTTTCCAACCACACCTCCAATCTATGGAGTGAGTGGACGCAGCCGTCATGACCAAAGACCCCTGCCACAAAAAAGCACGCCGTCCTAAATCCACGTAATCGACTATCCTGTCTGTCACGACGCTCTCCGAAATAAAAACTGCTCGTTGCCACCCACTTGCATTACCTGACGTCTCTTCGCATCGTCAGTATACCAAGCCGGAGAGTCTCGTGCTGTTCCAGCCTCAGCGAGAGGTGCGGTGCTACCGTCTCGATTAAATTGGAACGAGCCGCAAAATAAAAAAACAGCCTCCCTACGTTACCGAAAAGGGAGGCTGTTTCGATTTTCAATTTATCAGTCTTTGAGCGGTTCTATTTTCCGACGCCCGACCCAACGACCTTGATCCAATCAATCTCTAGATTAAAGGGTCCCTGCTTTTTATCCCCCAACAAGATACCCAAGCCTGCTGCTTGAGCTGGATCGAGCCGGTCGTTGGGAAAATTGCGGCCACGCCAAGTTGCCGCGAATTGATTAACGGGGAAAGCGACAACGGTCCATTTATCCTTTGTGGTAGGAAAGGTTTGGCGATAGGAACGCCCCCGCAAATTCTCCTGAGCATAGACGTTGAACGTGTACTTGCGGCCGTCGCCCCGCACTCGTGCGAAAATCACGTCGTTTGCCCTTAGCCCCATATTGGGCTTGGCTGCGCGGATCGAAGCAAAGCCTCCATTATTTTCCAGTGAGAGGTACCCAGAAAAATCCATCGCGCCGTCACTGTCGTAACTGACTTTCCCGCTGGAACGCCCTCCCATCACGCCGTCGTTAACGCTACGCCAAGGTCGAACGTCGTCAGGGCTGTCGAATTGAAACAGCATTCTTTCTTGTGCACTAAGGGAAGCGGGAATTAGGACGACTAAAAGACCCATTAGCATTGAAGTTGTGCGACTCATTTTGATCCTCTCGTAAACTTGGGAGGCGCCACAATGTGTCACGACTCACTTTTGACCGTTTTTGCATTCTCCCGCTATAACCGTCATGCTCTCTGCCACGTAACGATTTTTGAAAATTGCGGTCAAACTTTGCTTACCGTCCTCCCGATTGCCCCCCGAAGTTCACTGGATTGCGCATTCCGACCTAAAATCAGGTGAATCCCCATGTCCGCCAGCGTTTTTGCCGAACCGTGTCTAACACCTGTGGGCAGAAAAAAACCGTCACTCCCGCAATGGGAAGCGACGGAGTTTGAACTCATACATTTCGCTAAAAGTTACTTAGTGTGACGGGGAATTAGCGTTTACCACTTTCGAATCCAATCCACCCGAAGCATTGAAACCACGTGACCAAAAACGCAGGGCATGAAACCTCGGCCGACCATCAGGGTGATCGTGATTCCGAGGTCTCAATGCCTGCAACACTTAAACCATACGGTTAATTTTAAAACGGTGCTGCGTAAAATGCCTTAGCCCGACGACAACGTAAGTCCTGCGATTGACGCACGGTCTACACCGCATCTTCGCGACAAAAACTCGCTTTGCTTTGCCCTTGGTCGTATTTGCGATCCAACAGTAAATCCAGGGCACCAAGCCCAAATGCGCGATCTGAAGGTTGGTGCGTTGCCAAATCCCACCAACTGAGCAAGGGGTACAGCCCGCCAAAAACAGGCACGATCTTGGTTTCGAGGCCTGCGTACTCAAAAATATCGCTGGCATCCAACGCAGGTGAATAATCTTCGTAAGTTTTCCAATAAACCCAGCGTGTCCACTTCACTTCTCGAATCCACGCCGCGCTGCTGTTATCGATTAACTCCAAATCCCGCATTCTGAACAATTGACGACCGGCCAAATATTGTGAGGGGTACGTTTGATAAACGTATGCGGGCCCGTCAACCGGATCCACCCAAATCTCAAATTTCGTCTCTTCAACGCCAACATAGAGCTCATAATCGAGATCAAAAGGTGGTGCAGCCGAAGCTTTCCCCACCATGATAAAAAGCAGTGAAGAGGTGAATGCAAAAAATAGAAATGACTTAGCTAACACTGGTGACTCCTCTCAAACGATTGTGTGATAAGCGAGAATGTCACTTAGCGGCGGTATCTTTCAGTATTTTTTTCAATTTCTGTCGGTACCCCCTCTCCAAACGAAGACGGGTTGTTTAGCGACGGTTGCTTCACCAGCCTCCGAGCGCGTGCTTTGCCTGCACTCTCGCATTCCACCCCGTGTCGGGTTCGTCATCAACACGAATCTTCAAAAACGCGCCCGATGCTCATTGCGAAATATTCTCAGGTTTGGGATACAACGAACTTGCTCATTTGCTCATTAATTCACACCTTATTTGCAGATCAATCCTTCCAACTGGAATTTGCATCCCCCCAACGGCAGACTGCCCGGCTATTGAAACAAAGAATCGCGCGGTGATTCAAGCAATCGAATCTAAACCAACAGGTCGACAATACAGATCTCAAATGAATCGCACTTACGGGCCGCGAGAGATGGTATTCCCTCGCCTTCTTGCTCAGCTGGTTGTATCTGACATGTGAGGACTAACGGAAAATTGATCTCGCCTCCCCTTTGAGCTGCTGCAAAAAAGTTGCCTTTGCCTGCATGGTTTGCCTGCCCAACAGTTAGAAATCAGCTGCCCTTGAGTGGTCATCGCAGCAAAACGGCATACGCGCGTCTTCTGGGTTGTGCGATTTTGGAAAATTCGGCTCAGGCTGGGCCAAATCGCACGCTCGGTATTCATCGACAGGTCGCATTGCGTAATCGTCAAGCACCAGTTCTTTATGCCGCAGTCCGCTGATTGCACGCGACCTTTTCCGGGTATGGAACCTTTTGAAAGATTGACTTCCGTTTTCATACCACGAGTTGAGTAGCCATTGAGATAGAAAATGCATGCGGCAAATTGGCACACATTTAAATTGGCACACTGTTTGCCAACGTTGAATGTTGTTCTTCCCTAGCAAGTGATTTTTTTGCCGGGCAGGATGCAAGCGAAGCCTGCGAGGTGTTTGACACTTCATCCTTAACCAGCTTCCAACTCCCCATTGATTCTAAGAAAGCCAACCGCTGCAATGAATGAAGCGAAAAATACTGAAAGTGCGTTCGCGAGCAAGCAAACAAAAGATCAAATCACAAGCCATGACGCCCCCTACTTAGAGAGCTTTTCCTACGACGATGCCATCGTTCGCATGTTTTCTCTAGCCACCCTTACGTGGGGGCTGGTAGCCACATTGATCGGTTTAATTGTTGCCATCCTTTTGGTAATGCCCCAATGGACTTTCATTGAATATATTTCGTTTGGAAGACTGCGGCCGCTGCACACCAACGCTGCCATTTTTGCTTTTGGTGGAAACGCCATTTTCGCTGCCGTTTACTACTCGACCCAGCGACTTTGTAAAGCTCGCATGTGGAGTGACGCACTCAGTCGAATGCACTTTTGGGGTTGGCAATTGATCATTGTCGCGGCCGCATGCACACTGCCTTTGGGAATCACCCAAAGTAAGGAATATGCCGAACTGGAATGGCCCATTGATATTGCAATCGCTTTAGTATGGGTTGGTTTTTTTGGTGTCAATTTCTTCATGACCCTCCTCAAGCGTCGTGAGCGCCACATGTACGTCGCACTTTGGTTTTACATCGCGACCATCGTGACGGTGGCAATCCTGCATGTATTCAACAACCTGGTGGTTCCTTCCAGTTTATTCAAAAGCGTGCCCATCTACGCTGGTGTCCAGGATGCCATGATGCAGTGGTGGTACGGGCATAATGCCGTTGCCTTCTTTTTAACCACACCGTTTCTAGGTTTGATGTATTACTTTTTACCGAAAGCGGCCGAGCGGCCGATCTTCTCGTATAAGTTGAGCATTATTCATTTCTGGTCACTTGTTTTCATCTACATCTGGGCCGGTCCTCATCATTTACACTACACGTCGATCGCGGCTTGGGCGTCTTCACTGGGTATGGTTTTCTCTTTGATGTTGTGGATGCCCAGTTGGGGCGGCATGATCAACGGTCTTCTCACATTACGGGGTGCTTGGCATAAAGTCGCGGTGGACCCTGTTTTGAAGTTCTTTGTGGTCGGTATCACGTTTTACGGGATGGCCACGTTTGAAGGGCCGATGCTTTCCATCAAAAGCATCAATGCTCTTTCGCACTATACTGATTGGACCATCGCCCACGTGCACGCCGGAGCATTAGGCTGGAATGGCTTTATGACATTCGGCATGCTGTACTGGTTATTGCCCCGCATTTTTCAAACCAAACTTTACAGCACCAAACTAGCGACCTGGCATTTCTGGTTAGGCACGCTGGGTATCTTGTTGTACATCGTTCCGATTTACGTCGCGGGCTTAACCCAAGGTTTGATGTGGCGTGCATTCACCCCCGAGGGCAACCTGGCTTACCCTGATTTCGTGGAAACGGTGAACGCCATTCTCCCCATGTGGTGGGCTCGCGTTGGTGGCGGCACGTTATACATTTCCGGCATGGTCTTGATGGCGTTCAACTACTTTATGACCTGGCGTTCGCGTCCTGAAAAATATGCTGTACCCGTTCTCCGAGCCGCGCCTTTAAGCAAGACCTATGATGACGGCCCCACCCCCGAATCACGCTTGAAGGGAAAACCAGTTCTCAATTTTGCTCATAAGCTAGATATTTTTGAGCAAGCACACTGGCATCGTGTATGGGAAAGATTACCGGTTAAGTTCACGATTTGTGTGACCATCGCCGTGATCATTGCTTCCGCACTGGAACTTGTACCGACATTTTTGATTCGGTCGAATGTTCCCACGATCGCTACCGTTACCCCTTACACACCACTGGAATTGGCCGGCCGCGACCTGTACGTAGCAGAGGGTTGTTACAATTGCCACTCGCAACAGATTCGCCCGCTGTTCGCTGAAACCGAACGTTACGGTGAGTACTCCAAACCGGGCGAGTTCATCTATGACCACCCCTTCCAATGGGGCTCTCGACGGATAGGACCCGACTTGGCTCGCGAAGGCGGCAAGCAGTCCCATTACTGGCATTTTGAACACATGCGTGAGCCTGCTTCCATCACCAAGGGCAGCATCATGCCAGGCTATCCTCATTTGATAAATAGCGAACTGAATATGAGTACGCTACCGGCGAGAGTTCGTGCGGCCGCGTACTTAGGTGCTCCCTACAGTGAACAAGAACTCTCTGATTCGATCGCCGTCGCGGAAGAGCAGGCCAGAGAAATTGCCTGGCAATTGATTCAACAAGGCGGCCCCGCTGAAATTAGTACCGCCTCAACCAAAATCCCCATCGAAAAGACAAAAATCATTGCCTTGATCGCCTACCTACAGCGTTTAGGTGTCGATCTTCACAAATCGTCTGAAGAAGACTCATCCCCCACATCACAACTTTCTGCTGCCGAACAGGAATTGTTCGCAAAGTATGAAACCATGCTAACCCGCGAAGCGTTAGCTGCTGCGGATGTGACCCGAGGACGCGAGATATTTCGAGAAACCTGTGGGGATTGTCATAAGTTATTTGACGAAGGCGGTGATGTGGGCCCTGACCTAACTGGCTTGCAACGCTCAAACCTAGATTTCCTGATACAGAATTCTGTCGCCCCGAGTTTAGAAATTCTTGAGTCCTACAAGACGGAGATTGTGGTGACCGTAGACGGTGAAATGTTTACGGGAACTTTAGCGGGTGAGGACGAAACCAAACTGATACTTAAAACGGCTGAAAAACCGCGATTGGAAATCCTTAAAGAGGATATCGATGAACGAAAACAGTCGAGTGTTTCGGTAATGCCG